>NZ_JBHYKG010000237.1:0-13696 GCF_042741245.1 Kitasatospora sp. NPDC058965 | reverse complement strand
GCGCCCCTCGGCGGGATGCCGGGGGGCGCGGCGGCGTGCCCGGGTGACTCGGGGGACTCGAGTGACCGGGTGGCGCTCAGTTCGGCGCGGCCACCAGCTCGATCGGCTCCCGGTCGGTGGCCAGCAGCACCGGTAGCGGCAGCCCGGAGGAGGTGTCCAGCTTCAGCAGCGTGGCCTCCACCTCCGCCGGACCGGTCTGCAGCGCGGCGCGCCGGGGCGTGTCCTGGTTGCTCCAGCTGTGCTCGCGCCCGTCGCAGGTCGCCGAGGTGCCGCCGATCCCGTGCTCCTCGCTGCCCGCGCGCACCTTGCTGGAGACGAACACCGTGCCCGCGGCGGTGCACCGGTAGGTGCCGGAGAGGGTGACCGTGCCGTCGGCGGCGAGCGTGCCGGTCGGCGAGACGGTCACCAGCTGGCCGCCGGCCGACCGCTCGGCCGCGCCCGCCGGTACGGCGGTCACCAGCGGGGCGAGCAGCAGGGCGCCGGCCAAGGCGGCGACGGCGCAGGGACGAAGGGCCACGACTACCTCCCGTAATGAAGTCCGCACGGTGGATTACCGTGCGTCAGCGACAGAGGTACCGCCGTTGCCCGGACGGAGGCCGCATTCTCCCCCGTTCGGCGGCGTGTCCCGGCCGTGGCGGGCGGCCGCCCGCGGTTGATCTTGCCCGCCTGCCCGGCCTGGGGCAGGCTCGTGGCCAGGGGCACACCGGCGTGCCCGACGACCCGGAGGACGACCCCCCGATGACGACCCCTCAGACCCCCCGGAGCGCCATCCCCCCGCTCTTCGCCGGGCTCTGCGACGACGCCGCGATCTTCCCGCCCGGTGACCTGCCGCTCCCCCAGGCCGTCCCCGCGCACCTGGCGCACCGCACGGCCTGGTACGCCGACCTGGTCGGGCCCTTCCTCACCGTCCCGGCCCGGATCGGGCCGTTGGCCGAGCTGGTCGGCGAGGGCGGGCTGGCGGTGTCACTGATCGTCCCGGACGGCAGCGCGGGTCTGGAGCCGGCCCTGCGGGCGCTCGCCGACCGGCCGCAGCTGCGACTGGTCGGCCTGGAGGTGCCGGCCGACCCGCTGGACGACGTGGCCGAGGGCGTGCGCCGGGTCCGTGCCGAGCTGGACCGGCTGCTCCCCGCGCACGCCCCCGGGCTGCCGGTGGCCGTCGAGCTCGCCCGCGGCCCGCAGCTGCTGCTCGGGCTGGACGCCCTGGAGGGCGGGCCGTACCGGGCCAAGTTCCGCACCGGCGGCACGGCCGCGCAGGCCTTCCCGGGCGAGCTGGAGCTGGCCTCCTTCCTGTACGCGGCGGTGTACCGCAAGCTCGCCTTCAAGTGCACGGCCGGGCTGCACCACGCGGTCCGGCACCAGGACGCCGCCACCGGGTTCGCCCACCACGGCTTCCTCAACGTGCTGCTGGCCACCCACGCCGCGCTGGGCGGCGCCGAGCACGCGGAGCTGGTCGAGGTCCTGGCGCAGCAGGACGGGCCGGCGGTGGCCGCCCGGGTGGCCGAGCTGGGCGCGGCGGAGCAGGAGGCGGTGCGCGCGGCGTTCACCGGCTTCGGCACCTGCAGCATCGCCGAGCCGCTGGCGGACCTGGCGGCGCTGGGGCTGGTGCGCATCCCGTAGCCGGGTGGGAGCGGCGGCCCGGGAGCGCGCCGGGGCGGCGCACCAGAAACTCCCGCACCACCCCTTATCCGGGGACGCTACCTGGCAGTAGCCTCACGTCCCACCCGCGCGCCGCCACCGGGGCGCCGCGCGGGTGCCACGGGAGGGTTCCATGCGTTCTTCTCTGTCCCGCCGCGCCCCCGGCCGGCTGCGCGCGGCGGCCACGGTCGGGGTCCTCGGCGTCACCCTGCTGGCGGCCGGCGCCGCGCCGGCCTCGGCGGCCGACGCCAAGCACACCCGCTACTACCTGGCGCTCGGCGACTCGCTGGCGGCGGGCTACCAGTCGCTGCCCGGCGGCGGCCACGAGGTGGGCCACGGCTACGCGCAGGACCTCGCGCGCACGCTGCAGGCGCGGGCCGCGGCGGCGCACCGCGGCTTCTCCTTCACCGACCTGGGCTGCCCGGGCGAGACCACCGGCTCGATGCTCGGCGGCGGCTGCCCGTACCCGCACCCGTTCCCGGGCTCCCAGCTGGACGCCGCGGTGGCCTTCCTGAAGGCCCACCGCAAGGACGACCTGGTGGTCACCCTGGACATCGGCGCCAACAACGTGGACGGCTGCGCGAGCGGCGGCAGCCTGGACGCGGCCTGCGCCGCCAAGGGCATAGCCACTGCGGGCAAGGACCTGTCCACCATCCTGGACCGGCTGCAGGCGGCCGCCGGACCGCACACCCGGATCGTCGGCATGAACCTCTACGACCCGTTCCTGGCGGCCTGGATGACCGGCCCGCAGGGGAAGGTGCTGGCCGGGCTCTCGGTCCCGCTGGCCGACACCCTGAACACCACCCTGGACTTCGTCGACCGGGTGCACGGCGTCCCCACGGCGGACGTGGCCAAGGCCTTCGGCACCGACCGCTTCCTGCCCACCGTCCCGCTGGCCGGGCAGCAGGTCCCGTTCAACGTGGCCCGGATCATGGCCTGGACCAACATGTCCCGCGGCGACATCCACGCCAACGACACCGGTTACCAGGTGATCGCGGACACCTTCCTCGCCAAGCTCTGAGCTTCCTCGCCAAGCTCTGAGCCCACCGGGGGCGGCCGTGCCGCCGCCCCCGGTCCCCCGGTCAGTCCCGGCCCAGCGCCGCGCGGAAGGCCCGGGCCCGCCGGGTCAGCGCGGCCCAGTCGCCGGCCGCCACCAAGTCCGCCGGGACCACCTCGCTGCCCGCGCACACCGCGAGCGCGCCGGCCGCCAGGAACGCCCCCGCGTTGTCCGCGCCGACGCCGCCGGAGGCGACCAGCGGCACGCCCGGGAACGGACCGTGCAGGTCCTTGAAGTAGCCCGGCCCGAAGCTCCTGGCCGGGAAGATCTTGACGGCCGCCGCGCCCAGGTCCACCGCCGCCGCCACCTCGGTGGGCGTCAGCGCCCCCATCACCACCGGCGCGCCCACCGCCGCGACGGCCGGCCGGCACCCCGGGGTGACCAGGAAGCCGGCGCCCGCGGCCAGCCCGTCCCGGGCCTGGCGCTCCGTCAGCACCGTGCCCAGGCCCAGCCTGCACCCCGTCGCCACCGACGCGGCCCGCTCCAGGTGCCCGAACACCCCGTCCGTGGTGCAAGTGAGTTCGACCCAGCGGATGCCGCCCTCGGCCAGCGCGGCGCAGAGCGCGGCGGCGTCGGGTATCCGCGGTGCCCGGACCACGGCGATCACCGGGTCCGCGGCCAGCTCGGTCAGGAATGCGCTCACTGGGTCCCCCCATCGGTGCGGCGCAGCGCGCGCCCGGGCAGCGCCCCCGTGGGGCGGGCGTCCCGGAGCACCGCGGTGCCGTTGACGTACACGTGCCGGATCCCGACGGCCGGGCGCCGCGGGTCCTCGAAGGTGGCCGCGTCGGCGACCGTCGCCGGGTCGAAGAGCACCAGGTCGGCGTGGTACCCGGGCCGCACCAGGCCGCGCCGGACCAGGCGCAGCCGGCGGGCCGGCCGCCCGGTCATCCGGTGCACCGCCTGCGCCAGGCTGAGCACCCCCAAGTCCCGGGCGTAGTGGCCGAGGTAGCGCGGGAAGGTGCCCCAGCCGCGCGGGTGCGGGCGGGCCCCGACCAGCAGCCCGTCGCTGCCCGCGGTGTGCGCGGGGTGCCGCATGATCGCCCGCACGTTCTCCTCGTGGCCGACGTGCTGCAGGATCGTGGTGCCCAACTCGTCCTCCAGCAGCAGCTCGAAGCAGAACTCGGTGCCGGTCGTCCCGCGCTCGGCGGCCAGCTGCGCGACGGTGCGCCCGACCAGCCCGGCCAGCCTCTCCTGCCGGACCCCGGAGACCTGCACGGTGGCCCAGTCCACGGTGACCCCGTGGCAGCCGTCGCTGCCCCGCTCCTCCAGGGCCTGCCGGATCCGCTCGCGCTGCGCCGGGTCGCGCAGCCGGGCCAGGGTGGCCTCCGGACCGCCCTCGGCCGCCCAACTCGGCAGCAGCGCCGCCAGCGTGGTGGAGCCCGGCAGGTACGGGTAGCTGTCCAGGGTGAGGTCGCAGCCGCGCCCGATCGCCGCGTCCAGCAGCGCCAGCAGGTCGCCGGCCCGCCCCTGGTTCACGCCGAAGTTCATCGTCGCGTGCGCCAGGTGGAGCGGGCAGCCGGACCGCAGCGAGATCTCCACCATCTCCGCGTAGCCCGCCAACGCGCCCTCGCCGTAGGAGCGCTGGTGCGGCGAGTGGTACCCCCCGTGGGCGGCGACCACCTCGCAGAGCGCGACCAGCTCCGCGGTGTCCGCATACATCCCCGGCGGGTAGCTGAGCCCGCTGGACATCCCCACCGCCCCCTCGGCCAGGCCCTGCGCCAGCAGCTCGCGCATCCGGGCCAGTTCGCCCGGGTCCGGCGCCCGCCGCTGCCAGCCGAGCACCAGCGCCCGGAGCGTGCCGTGCGGCACCAGGTAGCAGGCGTTGACCGCGGTGCCGGCCGAGTCCAGCCGGTCCAGGTATTCGCCCACGCTGCGCCAGTTCCAGTCGAAGCCGGCCGGATCGCCGTTCCACCCGGCGAGTTGGCGCCGCAGCGGGCCGAGCGTCCGCTCGTCCACCGGCGCGTACGAGAGCCCGTCCTGGCCCAGCACCTCGCAGGTCACCCCCTGGGTGACCCGGGACGGGTGCCCGGGCTCCACCAGCACCTGCAGGTCGGAGTGCGCGTGCATGTCGATGAACCCGGGTGCCAGCACCAGCCCGTCGGCGTCGACCACCTGAGGAGCCGTCAGACCGGGCCCGACCTCCTCGACCACCCCGTCCCGGACCCGCACGTCGGCCCGCACGCCGGGGGCGCCGGAGCCGTCCAGCACGGTGGCGCCGCGGAACAGCAGGGCGCCCATCAGAAGAACGTCCGGACCAGGTCGACCACCCGGGGCTCGGCGGCGTCCGCGTCGTCCAGCACCGGGACCAGGGTCCACTTGTCGAAGGCCGTGCAGGGGTGCGAGAGGCCGAGCCGGACCACGTCGCCGACCCGGACGTCGGCGCCGCGCAGGAAGGCGTGCTGGTCGTTGACCGCCGTCACCGTGCCGCCCACCGCACCGCGCCCGCGCACCAGTTGCGGCACCGGCAGGCCCTCGTCGTACGGGAAGTCCCGCTTGCCGCCGTCCAGCAGGGCGAGCCCGGGCTCCGGCGCCGAGCCCACCCGTGCCCAGCCGTGCATCGCCGACCGGAACGCCGTCGCGCCGGCCCCGCGCACCAGCGGCGAGATCCCCCGGTAGAAGCCGTCGTCGTGCACCAGGTAGGCCCCGGAGCGCAGCACCACCTCGGCCTGCGGCAGCGCGCCGAGCACCCCGGCCACCTGGTCGAAGTAGGCACTGCCGCCCGCTGTGACCACCGCACCGTCCGCCAACAGGCCGTCCCCGCGCAGCCGGTGGTACAGCTGCGCGATCCGCTCCAGGTAGCGCGACACGGCGGCCAGCGAGCCGGCCTGCGCGTCGTGCGCCAGCGCCCCCTCGTAGCCGCCGATGCCCGCCAGCCGCAGCGTGGGCGCCGCCGCGATCGCGCGCGCCACCTCCAGAGCGGTGTCCAGGTCCCGCACGCCGGTGCGCCCGCCCGGTCCGCCGAGCTCGACCAGCACCTCCACCGGCCGCTCGGCGCCCGCCGCCCGCAGTGCCCGGTCCATCAGCTCGACCGCGGCCGCCGAGTCCACCCAGCTCAGGCAGGAGAACGCGGGGTCCGCGGCCAGCTCCGCCACCAGCCAGCCCAGGCCCACCGGGTCCAGCAGCGCGTTGGCGATCAGCACCCGGCGCACCCCGAACCCCCGGGCCACCCGCAGCTGGGAGAAGTTGGCCAGGGTGATCCCCCAGGCGCCGGCGTCCAGTTGGGCCTGCCAGAGGGCCGGGGCCATGGTGGTCTTGCCGTGCGGGGCCAGCCGCAGCCCGGCGGTGGCGCACCAGTCGGCCATGGTGCGCAGGTTGTGCTCCAGCGCGCCCGCGTCCAGCGTGAGCAGCGGGGTGCCCAGCCGGTCCAGCGCGGGGCCGGTGGCCAGGTACTCGCGCACCGTCAGGCCCCAGGCCTCGGCCGGCACCGCCTTGAACCGCCAGTCGAGCCGCTCCTGCCCCAGCTCCGCCACCCTGACCCGGTCCACCACGCCACCTCCACGGCTTCGACCTGCATGGTTGCACTATTCGCAACCACCTTTGCGCATGTTGCTACGGTGGTTCTAACATGCTGGTCCAGACCAGTCAACGAAGGGAGCGTGCCTGGTGACAGCGGTGGAGGCGGTCTGCCTCGGTGAGTCGATGGCCGTGCTGCTGCCCGACCGGCCGGGCTCGCTGGCCGGTGTGGCGTCCTTCCGGGCCGGCGTCGGCGGGGCCGAGTCCAACACCGCGTGCGCGCTGGCGGCGCTCGGCATACCGGCCGCCTGGATCAGCCGGGTCGGCGCCGACGGGTTCGGCGAGCGGCTGCTGGACGAGCTGGCCGCGCACGGGGTGGACACCTCGGCGGTGGCCGTCGACCCGGACCGGCCCACGGGTCTCTACATCAAGGAGCGCGGCCCGCACGGCCCACTGCCCCGCTACTACCGCGCCGGGTCCGCCGCCGCCGCGCTCTCCCCGGCCCTGCTGGACGACCCGGCCGCCGCCCGGCTGCTCGGCGGCGCCCGCCTGCTCCACCTGTCCGGGATCACCGCCGCGCTCTCCGACGACTGCCTGGCGCTGCTCCGGGCCCTGCTGGCGGCGCCCCGCGCGGGCCGGCTGGTCAGCTTCGACCTCAACTGGCGGCCCAGCCTGTGGCGTCGCCGCGATCCGGCCGTGCTGACCGAACTGCTGGACGCCGCCGACCTGGTGCTGCTCGGCGCCGACGAGGCCGAGGCGGCGCTCGGCACCGGGGACCCGGCGGCGCTGCGCGCGCTGCTGCCGCACCCGGCCACCCTGGTGGTCAAGGACGCCGACCGGCAGGCCATCGCCGTCGACCGGGACGGGCGGCGCACCGCCGAGCCCGCACTGCGGGTCGAGGTGGTCGAACCGACCGGCGCCGGGGACGCCTTCGCGGCCGGCTACCTGGCCGGCACCCTGCGCGGCCTGGACCAGCGCGGTCGGCTCCGGCTGGGCCACCTGTCGGCCGCCGCCGCGCTCACCGCCCACGGCGACCAGGGCACCCCGCCGCCGCCCGGGGTGCGCGCCGCCCTGCTGGCCGCCCCGCCCGAGCAGTGGGCCGCCGTCCGGGTGACCGCGGAGGGTGTGCGGTGAGCGGGACCGTCTCGCGGGCCGTCGCCCTGCTCGCCGAACTCGCCGAGGGCGAGCGGTCGCTGGACCAGTTGGCCGGCCTGCTCGGGGTGCACAAGACCACCGTGCTGCGCCTGCTGCAGAGCCTGGAGGAGGGCCGGCTGGTGCACCGGGACGCGGCGCACCGCTACCACCTGGGGGCCGGCCTGTTCGCGCTGGCCGGCCGGGCCCTGGAGCAGCGCCCGGTCCGCCGGATCGCCGCCGCCCGGCTGGCCGAGCTCAACGCGGCCACCGGCCAGACCGTCCACCTGGCCGCCCTGGAGGGCGACGAGGTGGTCTACGTCGACAAGTACGAGTCCCGCCAGCCGGTCCGGATGTACTCCCGGATCGGCCTGCCGGTGCCGATGCACTGCGCCGCGGTGGCCAAGGTGCTGCTGGCCGACCTGCCGCCGGCCCGGCGGCAGAAGCTGGTCGCCGGGCTCGACTTCACGCCGTTCACCGAACGCACCCTGACCACCCCGAAGGCGCTGCTGGCCGAGCTCGCCCGGGTGGCCGAGCAGGGCTGGGCGCAGGACCGGGCCGAGCACGAGCCCTTCATGAACTGCGTGGCCGCCCCGGTCCGGGACGCCACCGGGCGGGTGGTCGCGGCCGCCTCGCTCTCCGTCCCGGACCTGGTGCTGCCGTACGAGCGGGTGCTGGAGCTGCTGCCGCAGCTGCGCGCCGCCTGCGCCGCGATCTCCGCCGACTGCGGGGCCGGCTGACCTCCCGTCACCGATCGACCGACCGTCACCGATCGACCAGCCGTGACGAGTCGACCAACCGTCACCAGTCGACCGACCGTCACCACCGAGCGAGGAACCGATGAGCGAGAAGACCGAGATCCGCACCGACGGCGCCCCGGCCCCGGCCTGGGTGTTCTCCCAGGGCGTCCGCAAGGGCCCGATCCTGCAGGTCTCCGGCCAGGGCCCGCAGGACCCGGCCACCGGGGCCTACCTGCACGAGGGCGACGTGCGGGCGCAGACCCGGCGCACCCTGGAGAACGTCAAGGCGGTGCTGACCGCCGGCGGTGCCTCGGTGGCGGACGTGGTGATGTTCCGGGTCTACCTGACCACCCGCGCCGACTTCGCGGCGATGAACGAGGTGTACGCCGCCTTCCTGGCGGAGAACCTGCCGGCCGACGCGGTGAAGCCGTGCCGGACCACGGTCTTCGTCGAGCTGCCGCACGAGGTGATGCTGGTGGAGATCGACGCGCAGGCCGTGCTCGACTGACGGCCGGGCGCCGGGGGTGCGCCCGCCCCGACGTGGGGGGCGCGCCCCCGGGCCGGCCGGCGGGTCAGACCCGGCAGAGCGACCGGGTCGACAGCCGACCGGGCTGCGGCACCTTGCGCGCCGCCACCGCCTGCCGGGGCATCGAGCGCACCGGCCGGCTCTGCGGCATCGCCTTGGGCGTGATCCGCGGCGCACTCACCGCCGGCGGGGCCGGGACCATCACCGGCGGCGCGGCGGCGACCGGGCCGGCGGCCAGGTAGTCCGACAGGAAGCGCCGCTCCGGCTGGCTGAGCTTGCGCGAGCGGCCCGAGGCGCGGTCGCGGGCCACCACCACGGTGCGCGCGGTCATGTACCGGTCGGTGTCCCGGCACACGTCCACCCGGACGTGTGCGGAGGAGTTGCCGAGCCGTTCCACCGTCAGCCGCACCTGCAGCGGCTCCGGCTGGTGGTGCAACTGCGCCAGATAGTCGATCTCGTGCCGTGCGATCAGGAATCCCGCCGGAAAGAGGGATTCGCGCACCGCCTGCGCGTGGTGGTGGAAGAGGTCGTAGATTCCCTCCTGGATGTAACCGACCAGCCGGGCATTGTTGATGTGCCCGTTCTCGTCGACGTCGGCCCACCGGGTGGGGCAGCGCAGCACGTGCGCGGTGCGCCGGGCGGTCATCGCGCGTCCCCCAGTGCCGGGGCCAGCGCCCGCTGCAGCCGGGCGTGGTAGTCGGCGCTGGCCTCCCGCATCCGCCCGGTGGTCCAGCCCTCCTCGGCCGCCTCGGCGGCGGTGCGCACCACCAGCGAGTCCATCGCCCTGTCCACCGCCCGGCACAGGTCGGCGACCGCTCCGATGCGGCCGGCCACGTTCTCGCCCCCGGCCCGGACGGGGAATTCGGCAAGCGCGTTCACCGCGAGCCGCAGTCGGTCGGCCGCGGCCGCACTGTTCGCCGGCTGGCAATTGTCGTGCACGGTGTCTCCCGGAATTTTGCGGTGGACAGGGTCGACCGGTCCGGATTTCCGAACCGGCCCGATAGACGCAGCGTGATGAACGCTAACCCAGTGCAACCGCGCCATTCGCGGATGTTCCCCCGAGCGGTGGCCCGACCCCACTTCCGGAGTACGAAGAATTCACCGTGATCAGTCACGTGACCAGCCAATCGGCGGTCAGCACGGTGAATTCGGCGCGCCCTCGGGAATCTCAGTCGCCGGCCGGCGGCAGTTCCTTGCCCAGGCAGATGGACTGCGGGTGGTCGCGGTAGATGCCGAACTTGGTGATCGCCAGGTAGCCCTCGGACGCGTAGAGCGCGACCGCCTCGGGCTGCTCGGTGCCGGTCTCCAGCACCATCCGGCGCCGGCCCGCCGCCAGCGCGACCGCCTCCAGGTGGCGCAGCAGCGCCCGGGACAGGCCGCGGCCGCGGGCACCCGGGACCACGAACATCCGCTTCAGCTCGGCGTCGCCGTCGCGCAGGTACGGGTAGCTGCCGTCCTTCGCCCGCCAGCCGCCGCAGGCGACCGGCTCGCCGTCCAGGTAGCCCACCACGAACACGCCCTGCTCGCCGGCGAAGTGCTCCGGCCGCATCTCGGTGAGGTCGACGTCGCCGTAGCGGCGGACGTACTCCTGCTGGACCTCCTCGGTCAGCTGGACGGCGTCGGGGTGGTCGTAACCGGTGATGCGAAGCTCCATGGGCGCCAAGCATAGGACGCTGGCCCGATCATCCGATGATCGGGCCAGCGTCCTGGGATCATGCTCCGCCGCGCGGATCAGGCGCCCGAGAACCGGGCCACCAGCTCCTGCTTACCGAACATCTGCGCCGTCTCCAGCGCGGAGGGCTGCCCGGCCCGCGGGTCCGCGCCGGCCGACAGCAGTGCCTCCAGCGCCTCGTCGGCCCCCTTGAAGACGGTGCCGGCCAGCGGGGTCTGGCCGCGGTCGTTGGCCCGGTTCGGGTCGGCGCCGTGCGCCAGCAGCACCCGGACCGCGCCCGCGTGGCCGTGGTAGGCGGCCAACATCAGCAGGCTGTCGCCGCGCTCGTTGGTCAGCTCGACCGGGGCGCCGCCGGCCAGGAAGCCGCCCAGCGCGGTCTCGTCGCCGGTCCGGGCCGCGTCGAAGATCCGGCCGGCCAGCTCGATCAGCGCCGCCTCCTCGCCGTCGGGCTGCTGGGCGGCCTCGTGCGCATCCGTCATGTCGGGTCCCCAATCGTGCGTTCTCTGCGGTCGGCCACCCGAACCGTAGCGGACGACACGGCACCCCCGGGGTTACGCCGCCGTTCGGATGAATTCGATCGGGGTGCGATCGCCCCAGTGATGCGGAAGTTGCACATGTGACGGGTGTGACCTGCGGAAACCACCCATTTGCCCCGTTCCATCATCTATTACTTTTTGTCACGATGAGGGAACTTTCCGTGACACTGTCCCCTGTATGGCTTCGCGGACCCACCACGCTGCCATCCCACGGCAGTCGCCCCTTTGTCCCGCCTCTTGGAGGAGCAGTCCCGTGATCCTGTCCATCTCCGGCATCGTCCTGTTCGGCACCATCGCCTTCCTCTTCTTCCGGCGGGACGGCCTCAAGGTGTCACACGCGCTGGTCTGCGCCCTCTTCGGCTTCTACCTGGCGGGCACCGCGATCGCGCCGAGCATCCAGGCGGGCGGTGCGAGCCTGGCCAACCTGCTGGGCGGCATCAAGTTCTGACCGGGCGCCGGTCGCACCCCGGGGCCCGTCCCAGCGACGGCCCCGACGGCCGGCGGCCCCGGCCGCCGGTCCCCCGGCCCGGGCGCGGTCCCACCGCCCCGGGCTCCGCCGTCCGATCCGACCGGGAGTCCAGGAGACCATGTCCCCCAACCGCCACCTGACCCGCGGCCGCGACCTCGCCCGCACCGCCGGCGACCACGCCGCCGACATGTTCGCCCCGCTGACCCTGATCGGCCGCGGCCTGCGCCGGCACGCCGGCTGGGCCAGGGCCCGCTGGGAGGCCACCCCCAAGGAGCGCCGCGGCCCCACCCTGCTGCTCGCCGCCGCCGTGCTGGTCGGCGTCTTCCTGCTGCCGCACGGCCCGCTGCTGGCCGTCGCGGCGCTGATCGGCAGCGCCGCCTGGACCGGCCGCGAGCCCAAGGCCGCACCGGCCCCCGCACCGGACCCGGCCGACGTCAAGCTGCCCGCCCTCTACGCGGCGCTCACCCCCTACCTCGCCTCGCCGGACGAGGTCTGCCCGCTCTACCGCCCCGACGGCGGCTACCAGGACGCCTTCGCCGGCTGGGAGTTCGACGCGGAGGGCCGGCTGGCCGCACTGGAGATCGGCTACCCCGCCTACTTCCCCGACACCGAGCCCGGCGCCCGCGCCCGGATCGAGCAGGTGGTCCAGGGCAAGGCCGGCCGGGCCCGGGAGTACCGGTTCGACTGGGACCAGGAGTGCAACAAGCTGCAGGTGACCGCGCTGGCCCCGCTCCCGGTGGACGTGCCGGCCCAGCCCTGGGTGACGACGCCCGGCGAGATCGTGCTCGGCTTCACCGACCAGCAGGCCACCCAGCGGATGATCCCGGTGGTCCAGGACGGCGGCCCCGGCCACCAGCCGCCGGTGATCTGGCGCACCGGCCCGCGCTCCGCCGAGCCGCACCTGCTCGCCCTCGGCACCACCGGCTCGGGCACCTCCACCCTGCTGCGCACGGTCGCCCTGCAGGCGCTGGCCCACGGCGACCTGCTGGTGATCGACGGCGCGGGCACCGGGGAGCACGCCTGCCTGGTGAACCGGCCCGGGGTGCACACGGTGGAGACCAGCCTGCACGGCGCACTCGCCGCGCTGGACTGGGCCGCCCAGGAGACCGAGCGCCGACTGGCCGCGCTCAACACCGCCCGCTACTCGGGCGAGCCGGCCCCCGCCGACGCCACCCGGCCGCTCTGGCTGCTGCTCGACCACCCCACCGAGCTGTCCGAACTGGCCCAGGCCGAGGGCCGCCCCGACCCGCAGGAACTGCTGGAACTGCCGCTGCGGCACGGGCGCGCCGCCCGGGTCACCGTGGTGGTGGTCGACTCGGTCGAGGCCGCCGACCGGATCTCCCCCACGGTGCGCTCCGCCGCCCGGACCCGGGTGGCACTGGGTGCGCTGACCGGCCCGGACCTGGAGCGCGCGCTCGGCGCGCCGATGGAGATCGCACCCGCCGCCCAGACCCCGCCCGGGCGCGGCTACGCCCGGATCGGCAACCACCCGCCGGTGCGGCTCCAGGTGCCGGCCACCGTGGACCCGTTGGACGAGGAGGCCCCGGCCCGCCTGCGCGACGCGGTGATCGCCCTGCTGCCGCACCGGGACACCCGGGTGGAGGCGGCCGCCCCGCCGATGCCCCAGCACCAGCCCGACCTCCCGGCCGCCGCTGCGGCCACCGCCCCGGTCGCCGAGGGCGGCCGGATCGTCGAGGGCGGCCGGGTCGAACTGGGCAAGGAGCGAATTGGGTAATGCCGAATGCCGTTTCGGTCACCCGGTGCGAAATTGGTGACACTCAGGGTGATAAGACTGTCCAGATGTGACAAATCGGACGGAGATGGGTACAAACAGGGGCGGCACGACAGACGACGCATGTCCCGGGACGGGAATCTTCGTCGGCGGCCATGCGTTGACCGAACGACGAAGACAGCGACCCCAACTAGTCCTGTGGGCCATAAGCCCTGGAGGCACGATTCATGAGCGAGCGAGCTCTCCGAGGCACGCGACTCGGCGCCACTAGCTACGAGACCGACCGTGGCATTGACCTGGCCCCGCGCCAGACCGTCGAGTACGCATGTCAGAACGGACACCGGTTCGAGGTGCCCTTCTCCGTGGAAGCGGAGATCCCCGCAGTGTGGGAGTGCCGCTTCTGCGGCACCGAGGCCGTCCTGCTCGACGGGGACGAGCCGGAGGAGAAGAAGGTCAAGCCCACCCGTACCCACTGGGACATGCTGATGGAGCGTAGGACGAGGGAGGAGCTGGAGGAGGTCCTGGCCGAGCGCCTGGCCGTGCTCCGTTCGGGCGGCATGAACCTCGCCGTCCACCCGCGCGACTCCCGCAAGAGCGCCTGACACCTGACGCAGTCCAGCGGAAAGGGCCCCATCCTCGCCGAGGATCGGGGCCCTTCCGCATGTCCGGGGTCCGCCGGGTCCGCATGTCCGGGGTCCGCCGGGTCCGCATGTCCGGGGTCCGCCGGGGCGGGTCGGTCCGGGGC
>NZ_JBHYKG010000236.1:0-13727 GCF_042741245.1 Kitasatospora sp. NPDC058965 | reverse complement strand
CCTCCGCAGCGGTGGTGGCCTCGTGTTTGATCAGGTTCTCGCCGAGGTAGACCGCGGCCTCCGCCGCGACCGACTCGCCGCCGGTCCCGATGACGCTGCCGACGGTGATGGCAGCCTGGATGCAGCCGCCGACCGAGGGGTCCGTGACGCAGCCGACCACGTCCGCGGCGCCGCTCGCGTGGTAGGCGAAGCTCGCGGCGCTCTTCAGGGCGCCGAACACGCCGTGGTGCTTCTTCTTGGCGGCGGCCGCGGCGGCTGCCGCAGCGGCTGCGCGCTGCTTGTAGAGCTCCTCGCGGTGCGCCTCGGCGGCCTGGGCCTCGTCGGCCTCCTTCAGCTGCTGGGCCGCGTAGTCACTGTTGGACCAGTTCTTCCGGGTCTGGCTGAAGCAGTTGTTGGAGTGGCACTTGTCCTCGTCCTTCTGCTCCGCCTGGTTGGCGCGTGACTGGTCGTACGCCACCTCCTTCGCGGTGGCGTCGTCGTCCTGGCGGATCTGGCAGGCCGCGTTGCAGGCTGCCAGGCCGGTCGGGTCCGCCGAGTCGACCGGGTCGTCGGCACCGTACGAGTAGCCGCCGCTCTGGCCGGGGTCGCCGGGCTCGAAGACCGGGTCGACGGAGAGGAAGCGGCCGGCCCGGGAGTCGTACTGGCGGGCGCCGAGCAGGTCGAGGCCGGTGGTGGTGTCCTGGGGCCTGCCGAGGTAGCCGTGGGCGTCGGGCCAGTTGGTCGGCGCGGTGCCGGCGGGGTTGCGCAGGTTGCCGTAGGGGTCGTAGTACCGCCGCTGGACGTTGAGCGTCGTCGCGTCGATGTCGATCGCACCGGTGTTCTGCGGAGTGGTGAACTCGTAGTCCAGGGTGCCGTTGGAGGACAGCACGGCCACCGCCCCGGACGGGGTGCCGACGAACCGCTTGCCGGTCTGGGCCTTGGTGTGCGGGTCGAGGTGGAGTTCCTGGCCGGGCAGGTACAGGGTGGTGTCGTTGTCGTCGCGCTGGATCAGCAGCGTGCCGTCGGCGTCGTAGAGGTAGCTGGTGCTCTTGCCGCTCGTCTGGTCGGCGACCGAGGCGAGGTGGCCCTCGGCGTCCCAGGTGATCGTCTGGTTGGCCGCCGGCTGCCCGCCCCCGCCGCCCAGGGTGCGGGTGACGGTGTTTCCGGCGGCGTCGTACTGGTAGCTGTCGTTGCTGACGGACAGTCCGGTGGTGACCGTCGTTCCGGTGGAGGCGTGCGGCCTGGCGCTGCCCGCCGCCGGGTAGGCGTAGCTGCGGGTGGTGTCGCGCGAGGTGGTGCCGGTCACGTCGTGGGTGACGTCGGAGAGCCGGTCGCCCATCTGGTCGTAGCTGTAGCTGGTCCAGTACGGGGCCGGGCCGCCGATCTGGTACTTCGCCGTACCGGCAGTCGGCGGGTTCTGGCCGTTGAGGCAGCCACCGATGCCGGCGACCGAGAAGACCGGCGAATTGGCGGTCAGCGAGGCGACGGCACTGGCCGGCGCGGCGCCGCTGGTCCGGGTGCCGGTGTCGCTCCACGCCGTCGCAAGCCGGCCGGCGTAGTCGTAGCCGAAGCACTGGGTGTCCGTCGGACCGCTGTCCGGGGTGTCGGTGACCGCCGTCATCTTCCCGGCCTGGTTGTACAGGTAGCCGACCTTGTCGACCGACGCCGAGCCGTTCTCCTTGTCGTAGATGTCGGTCAGTCGCCGGCCGGTGGAGTCGTCGAAGATCGTGGTCTGCACGGCCTGCAGCGGCATGTCGCCGAGCGTGGTGCGGACCGCCCGGCCGAGGTAGTCGTAACTCTGCTGGGTGAGGTAGTCGTAGGTGCCGCCGGCCGAGAGCAGCAGGCCGTTGGCGTTGTACTGGTAGGAGACGGTCTCGGCGGGCAGCGGCCCGGCGGCCGGGTAGTCGGTGTGGTCCAGGCGCTCGGTGACCGGCGTGTAGCCCTGGTTGGTCTGGTAGGTGCCGTTGAACGGCGCGTCCGCGTTGGCTCCCGGCGCACTGATCGTCAGGGTGCTGCCGGTGGGCTGGTAGTCCGCGGTGTAGCCGGTGACGGAGCTGGTGTAGGTGGCGCCGCCGCTGTAGCGGGTGGAACTGCTCGGGTAGCCCTTGGCCTGGCCGTCGTAGCTCCAGGCGGCGAGCTGCGGGCCGTTCGCCGCATTGGCGTACTCGGCGGTCTTGCGGCCCAGCGGGTCGTTGTAGGCGAAGTAGATCGCCTGGCCGCGGGCGTCCACGGTGTGGTCCACCTGGCCCTTGGCGTTGAAGGAGGTGGACGAGGTGCCGGCGTCCGGGTCGGACTGCGAGACCAGGCGGCCGCGCAGGTCGTAGCTCCAGGTCCAGGTGTTGCGACCGGTCGGGTCGGTGACGCTCGCGCGCTGACCGGCCGGGGTGTAGCCGTAGCTGGTGACGTCGGCGTCGGAGCGGTTGCCGGTCGCCGTGGTCACGCCCTGGTGGTAGACCCAGGTCTCGGTGGTCCGTCCCTGGACATCGGTGATCGCCGTGGTGGGCGGCACGCTGACGGGGCCGGCCACGGTGGCCGCGGTGGCGCCGCCGGTCAGGTCGACCGGCGGATTGGTGTCGGTCTCGTCCGCGCCGCGGTAGACCGTGGAGCTCTTCCACTGCGGGTTGGCGTGCGCCCAGAAGGTGGTGGAGAGCGCCCGGCCGAGCCCGTCGTAGACGGTCGTGGTGGACCCGGGCACCGAGGCGTCGGCGAAGTTCTGCGCCACCCCGGCCTGCGCGGTGTTGTTGTAGAACGGCTGGTGCGCGCCGCGGGCCCAGCCGTGCGAGTCGTAGTCGGTGTCGGTGAAGATCCAGCCGTTGGCCGAGGCGTCCGCCGCCGTCGTCTGTGTCTGGATCGACTGCATCATCGAGTCGTAGAAGGCATAGCCTTCCGCGTAACTGCCGTCCTCCCGCAGGGTCTCGGTCTGCACGACGATCGGGGTGGTCGGGCCGCCCGCCTGCTGCGGGGTGCTCGGGGTGAAGGTCGGGACGAGGTAGGAGAACTTCTTCGTCGGGGTCTGGGTCGCCTTCTTGCGGTCCGGCGTCCAGACGGCGGTGAGCCGGCCCAGCGCGTCGTAGGTCTCGTCCGTCACCCGGCCGTTGGCGTCCGCCTTGTGCAGCGGCAGGTTCCGCGCGGGGTCCATGGTCGTGGTGGACGACCAGCCCGCCGCGTTGGTCACCGTGACCGACGTGGGCAGCGCGCCGGTGGCGGGGCTGTAGGCGGTGGTGGTGGCCTGCCCGGTGGGCACGTCGGTGACGGTGGTGGCGCGGCCGTAGCCGTCGTAGGCCGACGCGGAGGTCGTGACGTAGACCGGGTTGCCACTGGTGTCGTAGTGGTCGATGACCTGGGTGAAGCGCACGTCCGGCGGCACGCTGCCGTCGACCGTCGGCACCGAGGCGCCGGTGCCCGGCGTGGCGGGCCCGTAGAACGTACGGGTGTCGCTGATCGTGGTGGTCGCCGAGGGCGCGGTGGCACAACCGCCGGTCACGGTGAGCTTCTCGGACGGGAAGCTCTGCCACTGCGGCTGGTTGGTGAAGGCGGTGTAGCTGGTGGTGGTGCAGGTTTCGGGGGCGGCTGAGGTGCCGTCACCCCGGTCGTCCACCGTGGTCTGGCGGCCGAGCGCGTCGTGCGTGTAGACGCTGCTGCCGGTGCGCCACCCGCCGCCGGCCAGCAACTGCGCGGTCTGGGTGGAGGCCACGCCGTGGATCCGGGCGCGGACCGTGGGCAGGTTGCCGGTGGGGCGGGCGTGCTGCGCGGTGGGGCCCGAGAGCCACGGCACGGTGACGGTCTTGGAGACCACCGTGCTCCCCTGGTACTCATCGGATTCCAGCAGGGTGCCGGCCAGCGCGACGTCGTCCTGGATGCCCTGGCTGCCCGTCGCGCCGAGCGAGTCGGTGACGAAGACCAGCGGCTTCGAGGAGGCGCCCGCCGAGGTGATCGTCAGGTCCTGGTCCATGCCGCGCAGGTAGCTGGCGACGGTCTTGGTCAGCGGATCAGCGGAGTTCGGGTCACCGGTGGTGGTGGTCACCTGCGGGTAGCCGCGGAACTGGTCCCAGGTCGGCGTGCTGCCCGGGGTGAAGTCGAGCTCGTTGTCGCTGGTGTGCCAGGCGGGCAGGCCGCCGTAGGTGTAGCTGGTGACGTGGTCGGGCGAGCTGGTGCCGAAGGCGGAGCTGGTCAGACCGCTCTTGCCGGCGGAGGTGACGACCGAGGTGACGACGTACTTGTTGAACCAGTCGGCGACCGGCGCCATCCCCTTGGGCACCCAGGTCTGCTGGAAGCAGAGCATGGTGTCCGTGCCCGGGGCGCTGGGCATCGCCACCGTTCCGAGCGAGCTGTCGTTGTTGCACTGCGGCTTGCTGTAGTTGACGGTGGTCGTCTCACCGGTCTCGGTGCTGATCATCCACATCCGCGGGTGCCGGAAGGGCGGCATCGCGGTGCCGTTGGCGCTCAGCCCGGCGACCCGGTTGTCCAGCTCCGTCGGGTAGAAGACCACGGGCGCGGTGCTCAGCGCGCTCTGGCCGTCGGTCGCGGTGTGCTGGATCGAGGAGAGCCAGAGCGCCTTGCCGGTCTGGTCGATCACCCGGCCGGGCGTGTCGTTCGGATCGGCGAACTGGTAGGTCAGCTGGTAGGAGTCGACCGGGAGGTAACTCCCGCTCACCAGCGCCTGGGTGGACACCTGCGTGATCATCTTGGTGGTGAAGAAGGACGGCGAGTAGTTCGAGCACGGCCCGGTCGAGGCGCAGATCTGGTCCGACGGTACGTCGGGCCAGTTGCCCGTCGTGGCGTTGCTCGACAGGTTCGCCGGGTTGCAGGCGGTGGCCCCGGCCAGGCAGCGCTCGGCCACCGTGAAGCCGACCTTCGCCGCCGGCTGGGAGCCGGCCGCGGCCTCGGCCAGCGACTGGCCGTAGGAGATCGAGACCGGGTAGCCACCGCGCACGTAGGAGGTGAGCGAGCCGTTCGCGGTGTCCGTGTAACCGGTGGTGAAGTAGTTGGTCTCGGTCGCGTACTGGTAGGAGGTCAGGTTGTTGTCGGTGTCCAGGACGTAGTCCAGGTTCCACCGCCAGGCCTTGGTGCAGACCGAGGCGAGGAAGGTCGCGGCGTGACAGGGCGTGCCGGCGTCGGCGCCGTAGACCGGCTCCGTCCACACCGAGTTGGAGGCCGCCCCCTTTCCGGTCCCGGTCGGGACGTGGCCGGCGCCGAAGTAGTAGCGGGTGCCGTCGGTGGTGGTGATCACCCAGTACTCACCGTCGTGGTCGCCGTTGGCGCCGAACGGGTCGCCGAACAACTGCTGGATCTGGGTACCGTCGTCGCCCTGGATCTTCCAAACCTTGCTGGTGTCGTCCAGCACCAGGGTGCCGGAGTGCCCGGCCAGGCTGAGGGTCGCGTTCTGCTTGCCGTAACACAGGTCCGGCGAGTAGGGCTGGTTGTCGCTGGCGCACGGGATGTACGAGCGCTCGATGAACCCGGGTGCCCAGGACCAGCCCTGGCCCAGCTGGCCGGTCTGGTTGTTGGCCGCCGCGGTCTGTCCGTCCGCGTCCCCCGAGTCGTAGGAGAGCGACACGTTCGGCGCCGCACCACCGACCGCCGGCGGAACGGCTATCGGGTAGGAGTAGCTGAAGCCGCCGGTGTTCCCGTCGGTGCCCCAGGAGTCGGACGACTTGACGGAGGTCGCGGTGAACGAGCCGGTGGATCCGGCGGGCGCCGCGGTCGCGGCGAGGACTACCATGGGCGCGCTCGCCGCGTCGGGGACGGCGAAGTCGGACGTGGCACGGGGCGCCGCGCCACCGAGTGCGACGTCCGCCTCCAGGCGGCCGGTCGCGGCGTTCCGCTGGGTGGCGAGCGGCGTCTGGCGTCGGCAGTCGGGATTCTGAGGGGTCGTCAGCACACAACCGGGCAGCTGCACCCACCGCAACCGGCTCGCCCAACTGCCGCCGTACGCCTGGGCGAAGTCCTTGTCGTCCAGGCCGATCCGCACCGCGCCCGATCCTGTCGAGCCGTCGGCGCGGGTCACCGACACGAGGACGCCCGCGATGCCGGCCGCCTTGGCCTGCGCCTGCGAAGCGGGCTGGACCGAGACCTTGGCCGGCAGTTGGGGAGCGGGCCCGGCGTCGGGGCTCGTCACACCCGCCGCGGCTGCGGCGGCAGGTGGCCGGCCGTGCGCCGCGGCGACCCACACCGGGGAGTTCCCGGCCCGTACCGGTGCGTCGGGCTTCGCCGCGGTGGTGTCGACCTGGATGCCCCCGGTCGCGGGCCACACCGGGGCGGCCGCCGCGGCCGCCTGCGGTTGCGGGACCGTCGCCGCGCTCGGGTGCGGGGCACCGCGCGAGCCGGCGGGCTTGCCGGGCACCGACGGGGCCTTGGGCAGCGCGCTCGGCGACCAGACCTGGTGCTTGCCCGGCTTGGCCGCTGCCAGCGGCAGCGACGGCGCCGCACCGACCAGCGACCCCACCAGTGCTGCCGTGAGGAGCAGCACCCCACCCCGGCGCGCCCGCGGCGCCCCTCCTCGGAAGAGGCCGCTGCCGCGCCCTCGAACCCCACCCACCATGGCCTCCACGGCACACTGAAATCACACGACTACAAGGCTTCGTGCGGAAGTTAACGGCGCGCGAACAATGCCCTCAAGGCTGTCGGACCCGCTGTTCTGGCAACAACATGCCAAACGGCCCACCCCGGACTGCTTCTTCTCCCGGGCGCGGACTCTCTAGCCTCCAGCGCATGACCCCATCGAAAAGCCGCACGGCCTGGCTCAGGCTGGTCGCAGGCGCACTCGGCTGCCTGACGGCGATATCCGTCAGCACCGGCCAAGCATCCGCACTGCCGACAACTGTCGCACCGTCAGCAGCCTCCGGGAAGAGCACGCCGAGTGCCGATTCGCCGTCAAACGGACCGGCATCGCAGCAGGCCACCGGCACCGCTGGGGCCACCCGGGGTGATGCCTCCCCCCACCCCGCGCCCACCGCGAAGCCGGATCCCGCGACCACGGCCCGGCTGCACGCCATGGAACAGGGGCGGACCGCAGCAACGAAGAATCACAAGCCGGTCGTGGTCGACTCGCTGACCACCGAGAATTCCCGGACGACCGCGAATCCTGACGGCAGCTTCACCTGGACCTCGGACGTCGCACCGAGCCGGGTGAAGACGAAGGACGGTTGGACTCCGGTCGATACCACCCTGGTGGCGAATTCCGACGGAACCGTCACCGCGAAGGCTGTCGAATCGGCGATTTCCCTCTCCGGAGGTGGCAACACCCCGCTGGCCACGCTGGAGAACAACGGCGCCCGACTGAGCTTCAGTTGGCCGACGGCGCTGCCGAAGCCCACCCTCTCCGGGGACACCGCGCTCTACGCCTCCGTGCTGCCCGGCGTCGACCTCCAGGTCACCGTCGACAACCTCGGCGGCTTCGAGGACGTGCTGATCGTGCACGACGCCGCGGCGGCGGCCAACCCCGCCCTCAAGACCCTTCGCCTCGGCACGACCACCAAGGACCTGCGGCTGTCGACGGACAGCAGCGGGAGCATGCGGGCGGAAGACGCCTCCGGGAAGGCGGTGTTCACCTCACCGCCGGCCAGGATGTGGGACTCCAGCACTGCCAAGCCCAAGAACGCTGCGGCGACCACCCAGGAGAACAACGAGCCCTCCACCGCACACCAGCCGGGCTCCGGTGCGAAGACCGCCCAACTTCCCCTGCACGCCGACCAGTCCGGTATCAGCATCGTTCCCGATCCCGGTGTGCTGGGCGGGCCCGGCATCAGCTACCCGGTCTACATCGACCCCACGGTGACGCCGACCAGCGGCAACTGGGTCAACCACTGGACCTGGGAGCAGTCGTGTTCGGACCCCAACGTGCACGTCAACCCGAACTTCGATGCGCCCCGCGACAACCAACACCTTGACCCCGGGGTGGGCCTGCAGACCTCGGCCGCCGAGTGCGTCGGCACCGAACGGGCCTTCCTCGACGTGCAGTTCCCGGCCGAGTTGCAGAACTCCGGCGCGTACGTCCTGCCGGGCCGCGGCAAGTTCTACGCCAGCGTCTCGGGTTCCGCAGTGGCCGGCTCCCACACGTCGAGCATCCGCGCCTTCCCGGCGAGCGCCATCAGCCCCGCCACCACCTGGGCCAACAAGGCCTGCACCTGGGACATCAGCAGCGGCACCTGCCAGGACATGCCCCCGGCCGCAGTCTCCTCGGTCACCACCTGGGCGACCACCATGTTCCCGCCGGCACCGATCGAGTTCGACATGACCTCCGTCGTCCAGAACGCCCTGAACCACGGCTATCCCAACCTCGTGGTCGGCCTGTTCAACAGCAACGAGTTGGACTCCAGCTCTTTCGTGCGGGTCGCCACCACCAACCACACCGCCTGGGACATCACCTACGACCTCCCGCCGCAGGTCACCGGCCCGAGCACGACGCCATGGCCGCACGGGACCGGCGGTGCGAACACGTGTCCCGGCCCGAACGGGCCGACGTACTGGCTCGGCAACGCCGACAACAACCACCAGGCGAACCTGTCGGTGGGCGTGTCGTCCCCCACCTACTCCGACGGCAACACCAACCAAGCTCTCAGTGCGGCCTTCTACCTCAACGGAAGCCCCGCACCCGGTAGCAGGACCTCGGCGACCAGCTTCCAGGCCTCGCTGAACGACGCCACCCAGTACAGCTGGTACGCCACGGCCAACGACGGCTACCTGACCAGCTCGCCCGGCCCGACCTGCTACTTCACCACCGACTTCGACTCGCCCAACCAGCCGCAGCTGGACACCGGGACACCCAGCAGCTTCATCCCCGGCGGGGTCCGGACCGACGGCTCGAAGATCATCTATGCCGGCGACAGCACCCCCGGCACCATCAACATCACCGACACCGACAACGGCCCGTCCGGCATCTGGTGCTACGAGTGGACCCTCGACAACCCGAACATGAGCGTGCCCACCACGAGCGGCACCTGCACGGGCGGTGAGAACGGCTCCAGCGTCACCTTCGCCAACGGCTCGGGCCAGGCCCCGATCCCGATCGCCAGTCCCACCTGGGGCACCCACGTGCTGCGGGTGCTGGCCGTCGACCGGGCCGGCAACTTCTCGGCGTCCCCGTTCGTCTACGGCTTCTACGTCCCGGACAACCCCGACGCCCACCCCGCGCCCGGCGACGTCACCGGGGACGGCGTGCCGGACATTCTGACCCCGACCCCCGACGGCGACCTGCGGATCTACCAGCCCGGTACCGGACCGGCCTCGGGCGGCCTCCTGGCCGCGGCGCACAGCCCCGCCTCCACGCCCGGCAACACCGTCTTCCAGAGTCCGGACGGCACCGGGTGGAACAACTTCCAGGTGACGGCGCACGGTTCCATGCACGGCCTCTACACGGACGACCTCTTCGCCCACCGGGCCGGCGCACCGAACCTGTACCTCTACCTGAACAACGGGGCGGGCCAGTTCAACACGGCCCAGCAGATCTCGTTCCCCACGCAACCGGGCTGCAGCTGCGACTGGTCGAGGACGGGCTCCATCGCCGCCGTCGGATGGCCCGACCAGGGCGGCACCACCGCCACCTACCCCGGCGGCTCGCGCACCCCGTACAGCGGCAACTCCCGCAATCCGACCTACCTGTTGGCGGTCGGCCCGGTCAACGCGGACGGCACCGGCGGCAACACCCTGTGGCTGTACCCGTACAAGACGGTCAACACGCTGGGCGCCGGGATCAACATCGGCACCGCCGCGCCGAGCGGCACCACCGGCTTCGACTGGGGCAACCAGGACCTCCTGACGCCCGGAGACGCGACCGGCGACGGGCTGCCGGACCTGTGGACCCGTGACCGCACCACCGGCACCGTCTACCAGTTCGCCTCGCTGCACAACGGCGACGGCAGCATCGACCTCGGCGCGCTCGGCGGCGACCACGGCGCCACCGTCCTGATGACCGGCATGACCCCGGCCGCCAACCCGATCCTGGGCAGTTCCGGCGACCTGAACGGAGACCTGTTCTCCGACCTGTGGGGCTCCGGACCCGGCGGCAGCCTCGTGGTCTGGACCGGACAGCGGAACAGCAGCGGCGCCTTCAGCCTGGCGAGCACCCCGGTCAACCTCTCCGACGTCTCCTGGACCAAGAACTCCGCTGCCCACACCGCCTTCCTGAACTGGCAGTTGGGCAACGCCACGCTGCCGAACGGCCAGACCGACTGGCAGGGCAGCACCGAGGTCGACACCTCCGGCCTGGGCAACAACGGCACCATCATCGGCGGCGTGACCCGCACCAACGAACACGACGGCGGCGCCGCGCGGTTCGACGGCAGCACGGGTGCGATCCAGTTGCCCAACAACCTGGTCTCCGCCTCGAACACGCTCACCGTCTCGCTCTGGTTCAAGACCACCGGGTCCGGCACCCTGTTCTCCACCGGCAACTCCGTTCCCGGCACCGCCAACCCGAGTGGCGCCGCGATGCCCGTGCTCTACGTCGGCACCGACGGCAAGCTGTACGGCCACTTCTGGAACAACACCGTGCCCGGCATCGCCTCCACCGGCGCGGTCAACGACGGCACCTGGCACCACGTCGCGCTCACCGGCGCGAACACCGTCCAGATCCTCTACCTGGACGGGCATCAGGTCGGCTCGCTGAACGGCCAGATCGCCAACGTGGACCCGATGGCGATGATCGGCGCCGGCGTCTACAACAACTACGGCTGGCCGGCCGCGTGGAACGGCAACAGCTGGAACTACTTCACCGGCCAGATCGACGACCTCCAGCTCTTCGACCGGGCGCTCAACCCGTACGAGATCACCAACCTCGACTACGTCCAACTGGGCAAGCCGCTTCCTCCCGTCATCTCGCCGGGTGGCATCCCGAGCGCGACGGTCCCCGCCGCGACCAACCCCAGTGGCCCGGGCTGCCTGCCGAACGGGCCCTACGGGACCGTCAACTCGCTGACCCCGAAGCTGCAGGCGATCGTCGCCGACGCCGACCCAACGGTGGCGGTGAAGGGTGAGTTCGAGATCACCGACACCACGGCCGGCGGACTGGCCCTCCCCGCAGGCGCGGCCGGCTCGGACAGCGCCACCGTCAACGGCGCGGGCACGGTCGGCATCACCACCCCGCTGCTGTCCCCCAGCCACACCTATGCCTGGCGGGTCCGCACCGTCGACGCGAACGGCGCGGCGTCGGTCTTCAGCCCGCTGTGCCACTTCACCACCTACGCCACCGGCACCGCCCCCACCACCGGGCCGGTCAGTGAGTGGAAACTGAACGAAGGCCAGAGCGCCCCGACCGCCACCGCCGACGCTTCGGGCAACAACCACCCGGCCACCCTCAACGGTCCGGTCAGCTGGAGCACGGATCGCGGCGGTTCCGCCCTCTTCGACGGCGGCATCAACGAGTCGGTCGCCACCAGCGGCCAAATCGTCGACACCGCGCAGTCGTTCAGCGTCACCGCGTGGGCCAGGCTCACCGACCTCAACACGTACTACCCGGTCGCCTCGCAGACCGGCGCGAACGGGTACGGGTTCTGGCTCGGCTACGACCACAACCTGCAGTCCTGGGCGCTGAACACCATCAACGCCGACACGGGCAGCCCGAGCGCCTGGTACTCGGCGGCCGGCGCGCCCGGTTCGGTCCAGGCCGGCAGTTGGTACCACCTGGTCGCCACCTTCGACCTGCCCAGCAAGAAGCTCCAGCTCTACGTCAACGGCGTGCTGCAGACCACCCGGCAGGACACCTGGCCGACCCCGTTCACGGCGCCCGGCCCGTTCATGATCGGCAACTCGAAGATCGGCGTGCCGAGCAACGCGTTCAACGGCGGGCTCACCGCCGTGCGCCTGTACAACCGGGTCCTGTCGCAGGCCGAGATCACCCAGATCTACACCAGCACCGGAGACCCGACGACCGGCCTGGCCGGTCGGTGGAGGTTCACCGACGGCCCGACGTCCGCAGCGGACTCGGGGACGCCGGGCGGGTCTCCGGCCACGGCCGGCGGGGCCACTTCGCTCGCCCCGGGCGGCTACGCCGCCTTCGCCGGCTTCGGACGCCTGAGTGCGACGCCGGTGGTCGACACGTCGCAGTCGTTCTCGGCAGCCGCGTGGGCCAAGCTGGCGGACACCACGACCTACCACTTCGTGCTCGCCCAGGCCGGCACCAGCATGGAGTCCTTCTACCTGGACTACGACCTGGTGCAGCACTCCTGGGCCATGGTGATGCCCACCAACGACACCAGCAGCCCCGGCTGGACCTGGGCGGCGGCGGCGCCCTCGGCCGTGTCGCTGAACGCCTGGACCCACCTGGTCGGCACCTTCGACGCGAGCACCGGCACCATCCGGATCTACGTCAACGGCAAGCTCGCCGGCACCGGCAGCACCACCTCCGCGTGGAACAGCGCCGGCAAGACCGGCGGCGCGCTGATGATCGGCGCCGGCAACCGCGGCGGCACCATCGCCAACCAGTTCACCGGCGGAATTGCCGACGCCCGGCTCTACCAGCAGTCGCTGACGGCTGATCAGGTGCTCTGGCTCTACCAGAACACCGGCTTCACCCAGGCAAGCCCGCTGACCGCGCCCACGGCGCTGACCAGCAGTGACGGCACCACGGTCACGGCCTGCAGCACCGACCCGGCCCACCCGGCCACGGTCGGCACCGGCACCGCCGTGCTCGGGGCCACGGTGTCCGGCTCCGGCGTCCACGCCGACTTCGACCTGCGGGACGTCACCAACCCGCCGGCCACCCAGCCGCTGGTCTTCGGCCAGGCGGGCTCGGCCGGCTCGGTCGGCACCGGCAGCACCACGGTGACCCCGGCGCTGACCAGCGGCCACCTGTACGCCTTCGCGGCGCGCAGCGCGGACGCCGGGCACGACATCTCGGCCGCCACGGCGAGTTGCTACCTGCAGGCGGGCGCCTCGGCCGCCGCCCCGTCGGGTGCCGCCTCGCTGCTCTTCGACAACACCCTCTACCCGGCGTCGACCGGCGCCACCTGGAGCGGTCCGGTCGACAACCTGGTCTGGCAGGGCGACGGAAACCTGGTCGTCACCAAGAAGAGCGGCACGCCGATCTGGTCCTCCAACACCGGCGGCCACCCGGGCGCCGTGCTGGTCGCCCAGAACGACGGCAACCTCGCCGTCTACCCGAGCGCGCCGACCGTCAACGCCACCGGCCAGGTCATCGGCACCCCGCTCTGGACCAGCGGGACCGCCGACAAGGGCGCGAACAACCTGGTGGTGCAGACCGACGGGAACGTCGTCCTCTACGGCACCCAGGGCTCCGTGTGGAACATCGGCGGCAACGTCCAGAGCCTCACCAACACCGCGACGGGCAACTGCCTCGATTCCAGCGGCAGTTCCGTCTACACCGGTGGGTGCAACGGTGGCGGCTACCAGTCCTGGCAGATCATCGACAACGGCGACGGCACGTGGTCGCTGAAGGACTCCGCGTCCGGCAACTGCCTGGACGGCAACGGGACCTCGATGTACGCCATGGGCTGCAACTTCGGCGGCTACCAGCGGTGGTACCACAGCTGGGGCGGCTCGGGCTGGATCCTGAAGCAGGCGGCCACCGGGCTGGTCCTGGACAGCATGTCCAACGGCACTCCCTACTTCAACCAGCTGAACGGGGGCGGCTACCAGCAGTGGCGGTGACCTGCGCGCAGCGCCACCGCTGGTTCGACAGTCCGGCGACCGCACCCCAGCCCCCCCCCCGCGCAGCGGGCCGGGGTTCGGGGAGGGGTGTTGGGAGGGCCCGCCCCCCAAGCTACAACCAGATGAACCCGAACCACAAAGGC
>NZ_JBHYKG010000235.1:0-13760 GCF_042741245.1 Kitasatospora sp. NPDC058965 | reverse complement strand
TATTTGGTGTGGGGGCGGCGGGTTTCGCGGTTCAGGCGGGAGCGGGCGGGGGGGCGGCCTACCCTGTCGCCCCCCGCGGGGCCGCCCGCCCGGGCCTGGGGGGGGCCCCCCCACCGCGCGTTTTCCCGTCAGTACCGTTCAGTACCCTGATGAGCAGCGACGATTCGGATGGTGACAGAGTGGCAGACTTCCAACGGCCCGACCGCGAGTTCCACGTGGCGGGCTTCCGCCCGGCCGAGCGGGAGCTGATCGTCCGCAGCGACAGCTCGGCGCTGCTCGGCCTGGGGACCCGGATCGAGGTCTACTTCGGGCGGGTCGACTTCATGTGCTTGCGTTCGGTCTACCAGGGGCTGCACGTCCGTCCCGCCACCGGCGAGGAGTTCGACCGGATCGCCGGGACGTACGGCATCCCCGAGGAGGACCGCGACTGCACCTACATGCTCGCGGACGACGGGGTCAGCTTCGTGGTCTCGGCCCGGCCGGCCTGGGCCGAGGCCGAACTGCTCAACCGGGAGCCCTCGCTCTTCGACTTCTTCCACACGTGGGATCCCGAGCCGGTGGTCGAGCGCGGGAACGTGGACTGATGGCGACACTGGCCGAGGTGGTGCAGCTGGCCGAGCGGGCGCACGCCGGGCAGGTGGACAAGCTCGGGGTGCCGTACGTCGAGCACCTGCGGGCGGTGGCCGACGGGTTGGCGCCGTTCGGCGAGCAGGCGCAGATGGCGGGGTGGCTGCACGACGCGCTGGAGGACACCCCGCTGACCGCGGCGGACCTGCTGGCCGCCGGTGTCCCCGCGGCGGTGGTGGCCGCGGTGCAGGCGGTGACCACGGTGCCCGGCGGTGACTACCAGGAGCGGATCCGGGCCGTCACCGCCGACCCGCTGGCCACCCTGGTGAAGGTCTCCGACAACGCGCACAACTCGCACCCGGACCGCACGGCGGCGCTGGGCGCCGAGCAGCGCGAGCGCCTGGCCGCCAAGTACCTGGCGGCGCGTCAGGTGCTCTGGGCAGCGGCGGACCGGGCGGACGTGGCGGCGATCCTGGAGCGGGTGAACCCGAGCCTGCTGGCGGAGCTGCCGCCGGTGTGACGCGGGGCAGCCCGTCAGTCCCCGTCGCCGTCCCCGTCCGCCTCGCGGACCGCCGCCACGGCCGCCCGGACGTCCGGGTGCGGGTCGGCGGCGAGGCGGTCGAGCAGGGCGGCGACGCCCGGGGTGGACCAGCGGGCCACCGTCCAGACCAGGTCCTCGCGGACCGCGGGATCGGGATGGTCGGCCAGCGGGGCCAGCTGGAGCAGCGGGCCGCGGCGGCGCAGGCCGAGCCAGTGCAGGCTCTCCCGGAGCACGCCCGGGTCCTCGGTGGCGGCGATCCGGGCCAGCAGCACGGGAGTGGGCGGCGGCGGACCGTCGAGCGGGTGCGGGTGGCGCTCGCTCAGCCGGCGCGAGCCGTACCCGCCGCGCAGCCGGCAGCCGAAGCAGGTGCAGGGGCGGGTGCCGTGCGCGTCGGGCCGGTACCGCCAGCCGACCACCTGGGGCGCGGTGCGGATCCGGTGCAGCTCGCGCGGGCGGACCGGGCGCGGGACGAAGACCTCCCAGCCCCGCGGGTCGTCCAGTGCCGCGATCCGGCGCACCGCCTCGGCGGCGGGGACAGTGGCCTGGGCCTCCCGGTGGCGGTCACGGTAGTGGCCGACCAGCACCCGCTCGTCGTCCGGCAGGCGCACCTGCACCGCCACCAGACCGCCGCGGGTGCCGAACCGGGCCAGCTCGCGCAGCCACTGGTGGGTGAGCGTGTACGAGGGGAGCACGGGGAAGCAGTAGACGCCGCGCGCCCCGCCCTGTCCGTGGCTGACCGCCCGCAGGCCCGAGCGGCGGATCCGCGGGGCGTCGGCGGTGGAGGCGAGGTGGACGAAGCTGGGCACGGGTCTGGATGGTAGCCGAGTCGGCGTCCGGCCACCCGGGACGGTGGTGCTGACGACCCGTCCGCAGCGCTCCCTCCGCGGGGGAGGGAGCGCCCGGGGGGATCAGTCGGGGGTCGGTGTGGTGTGCTCGGGCGTGCGCGGGGTGGGGATGCCGGTGCGGTCGTGCTGGAGTTCCCAGAGTTCGTGGAAGCGGCCGGTGCGGTCGGCGACCAGTTCGGCGAAGGTGCCCTGCTGGAGGACCCGGCCGTGGTCGAGGACGACGATGCGGTCGGCGACCTCCACGTTGGTGAGGCGGTGGGTGACCAGCACCACGGCCTTGTCGCGGGCGACGGCACGCAGGTTGGTGAAGATGCGGTGCTCGGCGCGCGGGTCGAGGGCGGCGGTGGGCTCGTCCAGGATGAGCAGGCCGGACTCGCGGTGGAAGGCCCGCGCGAGGGCCATCCGCTGCCACTGGCCGCCGGAGAGCTCCTCGCCGCCCATCCACTCCGCGGCCAGCAGGGTGCTCAGGCCGCTGCGCAGTTCGCCGATCACCTCGTCCGCACCGGCCCGGCGGGCGGCGCGCCAGACCGCTTCGTCGCCGTCCCCGGTGGGTTGGCCCAGGGTGATGTTCTCCCGGGCGGTGAGCATCCAGCGGGCGTAGTCCTGCGGGACGACGGCGACCTGGCGCCACAGCGCGTGCGGATCCAGGTCGCGGGTGTCGGCGCCGTCCCACTCGACCGCGCCGTGGCCGGGCGCGGGGACGTACAGACCGGCCAGCACCTTGGCCAGGGTGGTCTTGCCGGAGCCGTTCTCGCCGACCAGGGCCAGGATCTCGCCCCGGCGCAGCGTCAGGTCGACCGAGTCCAGGGCGGTGCGCTCGGAGCCCGGGTACCGGTAGGCGAGCGCCTTGACCGTGATCAGCTCCGGCGGCGGTGGCGCCAGGCCGCCGCGCCGCAGGGCGTGGCCGCCGGCCGTGTCGAGGAACTGGGCCCAGTCGTCCAGGTACATGCCGGTGCGGAACAGCTCCGCGCCGTAGCCGACCAGGCCGGCCAGCGCGGTGGAGACCGCGGTCAGGGCGAAGACGGCGGCCGAGCCCCGCGGCAGGCTCATCCGGCCGGTCCCGACCAGCCAGAGCGTCACCAGCCAGACCAGGCCGGTGCCCAGGCCCGAAGCGAGCGCGCCGACCACCGAGACCCGGGCGGCCCGGGCGGCGAAGCGCCGGGTGTTGGCGTCCAGCCGGCGGCCGACCGTGTCGTACTTGTCCATCAGGAACGCGCCCAGGGTGTCCGAGCGGACCTGGTCGGCGTGCCGCTTGAGGTGGATGTACCAGCGCAGGTTCGCCAGGATCCGCCGGTCGCCGAGGGCCTCGCGGGCGGCCAGGTACTCCACCCGGGCCGCCCGCACCGAGGCGATGCCCTGCGGGACGGCGGCGCCCACCAGCAGCGGCAGCAACACCGGGTGCAGCACCGTCAGCACGCCGGCCGCGCCGACCAGCGAGCCGAGCGAGGAGAGCAGGTTCTGCGCCTGGCCGAGGATCGAGACGCAGCTCTCCGCGCCCCGGTCGGCCGCCTCCAGCTCGTCCGAGTAGCCGGGTGTGTCGTAGGCGGTCAGCTCGGTGGCGATGGTGGCCCGCAGCACGGTGGCCTCCGCCTCGCGGGAGATCCGCGGGGAGAGCCGCACGGTGATCGCCTGGATGACGATCCCGAGCAGGCGCCGGACGCCGAGCGAGCAGGCGATCACGGTGATCGAGGGTGCCGCGGCGCTCAGTCGCTGCGCCATCGGGCCGGGGGCGAAGAGGGAGCCGATGGTGCCGGTGGTGGCGTACAGTCCGGCGGCGCCCAGGACGGCGGAGGCGGCCTGGCAGGCCAGCAGCACCGCGACCGAGCGGGGGTCGATCCGCCAGCCCAGGCGGAAGGCGCGGACCACCAGTTGGGGCAGCCGCCGGGCCATCGCGGTGACGCTGATCGCGGCGGCGGCCTGCGCCTTGCGGGCGTCCGCCTTCCAGGCGAGTTCCTCGTCGGTCCCCCGGGCGGGGGACGTGGTGGTGCTCAAGCCGCGGGGCCTCCGTTCGCCTCGCGCGCGGCGACGGCGCGGACGTGCTCCTCGAAGAACCAGCGGGGATCGCCACCCATCCGGGCGAGCATCACCAGGGCGGTCAGGGCGACGTCGCAGACCTCCCGGCGCACGTCGTCCCAGTCGTGCGAGTGCCCCTTGCGGGGATTGGCCCCGAGCGCCCCGATGACGGCCTCGGCAACCTCGCCGGCCTCCTCCTGGAGCTTCAGGGCCTGCACCGTCCAGCGCATCTCGTCACTCCGCTGGAAGTGTGAATCGACCTTCTTCTTAAGGGAGTTGACGGTCTCCCAGATCTCGTCCATGGGCCAGGATCCTGCCCCTGTTCGAATCGCTCGATCAAGCCGGGCGGTTCCCGGCGGTTCTCGGCGAGCCCGGGGTGAACACGTCCTTTTCGAGCACCCCGCTTCGAGCACCCCGCGGCCGGGCCGGCGGGCGGTGGCGGCGGGTCAGGCCTCGGTGCCGGCGCAGATCCGCTCCAGCACGGCGACCACCCGGCGGACGTCGGAGACGCCCAGGGCGCTGACGGTGACCAGGTGGTGGTCGTCCCACCAGGTGCAGCCGCGGGCGGCCGAGGTGCGGTCCGTCGTGTCGGCGTCGCAGAACACCGTGCCGGGCAGGGCGGTCGGCACCACGGTCTCGCGCGCGGGGTCGGGCACGGCCAGGTCGTGCAGGATCTCGGGGCTGGGTTCCGCGATGGTCACGTCCCAGTGCCAGTCGTTGTCCGCGTCGCCGGAGCCGATCCGGCCGTAGGTGGCGAACCGGACGTTGTGCAGGCCGGCGTCGCCCAGCCGGCTCTGGACCAGGCCGAGCACGGTCCGGTCCTGCGCCCGCAGGTTGCGTGCCTCGCCCTCGACCGAGAGGGGGAGGGTCGGCCGGGGGGTGCCCAGGTTGGCCGGCACCGCGAAGCCCGCGGCGGCCGCGAAGCCGAGGACGGCCAGCCCGGTGACGATCCTGGTGGTCCGGGGGGTCTCCGGGCGGGCGGACTCGGCCGCCCCGCTGTGCAGGATGTCCAGGCTCACGGCTGCCCCCTGGCGGTGTGACGTCGACATGTCGGACGACAGCGAAGCTAGGCCCTGCGACGGGGACGGCGCAACGGTGCGTGTCCGCGTGCTGATGGACCGTCACCCGTCCCGCGTAGGCGGAGGGCGGGTCAGGGCCGGGAGCGGGCGGCGCCGCGCGCGGCGCGGGGTGCGCGCAGGCGGAGCAGGGCCCAGCGCAGGGCGGCGGCCTCGGCGACGGCCAGGGCCACCACCAGCACCAGGAAGGCGGTCCGCCCGACCTCGGCGCCGACGCCGAGGACGATCAGCGGGACCACGGACGGCAGGGCGGCCAGCCCGAGGGCCAGGCTGGGCAGCGCGTGCGAGGTGTCGAGCGGGTCGCTGCCCCAGGGCTGCAGCCCGGCCCACAGGGCCAGGGCCGCGACCAGCAGCCCGTAGCCGAGCACGGCCCGCCGACTGCGCCTGCCGACCCCGCCGGCGGCCCGCAGTGGTTCAGGAGTCCGCATCGGCCAGCCCCAGCGGGTCGGGCACCCGGTCCAGCAGCTGCGGGCCGTCGGAGCGGACGTTGTTGACGGCGGTGGCGACCGCACGGACCGTCAGGCGCCCGTCGGCCGGGGTGTGCAGCAGGTGGCGCAGGTCGCCCGGGTCCGAGGCGTCGGGGGCGAGCCAGGCGTCCAGGTCGGCGGGGGCGATGGTGAGCGGCATCCGGTCGTGCACCCGGCCCGCGCTGTCGGTGGCGTCGGTGGTGATGACGCAGGTCGTGGTGAGCCAGGCGGCCGGGTCGTCGTCCGGCACGGCGTGGTTGCGCCAGAACTCGTACAGCCCGGCCATCAGCATCACCGAGCCGGTGGAGAGGTAGTACGGCTGCTTGAAGGCCTTGCGCCCGTCGGCCGCCGGGACCGGCTGCCACTCGAAGTACCCGTCCGCCGGGATCACGCACCGGCGGGCGGCGAACGCCTTGCGGAAGGAGGGCTTCTGGTCGACCGTCTCGGAGCGGGCGTTGATCAGCCGGGCGGCGCCGGAGGCGTCCTTCGCCCAGGACGGCACCAGGCCCCAGCGCACCACGCGCAGCTGCCGGACCAGCTCGCCGGTCTCCTTGTCCACCCGCTCCAGCACGGCGGGCACCGGGTCGGTGGGCGCGACGTTCCAGCTCGGCGCCAGGGTCTCGGAGGAGTCCCAGCGCAGCTCGCCGAGCAGGTCGACCAGGTCGACGGGGGTGGTGGTGGAGACGAAGCGGCCGCACACGGGTCCCACCCTGCCACACCGGCCCCGCCCGGCGCGGCGCGGAGCCCCGGAAACCGTGTTGTCGGCGCAGCGGGCCGGCCCCTAGTCTCTGGACCACCACGACGTGTAGCTCAGCAGCAGAGCGCCGGGCTCCTTACCCGGAGGGCGCAGGGGCAGAACCTGCCGCGTCGGCTTATGGACGATTTCGCTGAGCAGCAGCACTCCGCCGGAGCCGGACACGCACAGCACCAGCTGGCCAAGGCCTTCGTCACCGCGGTGAGTCACCCGGACGAGCAGACCCGGGACCGCGCCGAGCAGCGCATCGCCCGCTGGCGGGCCGTGCTCGCCGGGATCGCGGAGGGACGGCTGACCGTCGGCTCGCGCACCCCGGTCGCGGGCCTGCCGGCCTGGGTGACCCCCGAGGTGGTGCGCGGCGGGTTCGCCACCTCCGCCGCCGGTGCCCAGGGCCCGCTGGAGCCGTACGAGCGGGAGGCGGCCGCGGCCGCCGGCCTGCCGGCCGACCGCGCGGCGCTGTTCGCCCACAGCCTGACCGAGTCGGGCCTGACCCGGCTGTTCGCGCTGCTGGACAGCGGGCGGTACGAGCTCGCGCTGCCCGAGGAGGCGGCGCTGCTGACGGTCGCCTGGCTGGTGCGGGCCGGTGACGTGGCCGGCGCGCTGGCCCTGGTCGAGGAGGTGGAGCCGTTCGCCGCCCGGCTGCGGTTCACCCCGCGGCCCGGCGACCTGCCCGCCCCGGACCCGGCCGCGGTGCACCGGCAGACCGCCGGTGCCGCCCGCGAGCGGCTGCGGCTGCGCGGGCCGAACGCGGCGGTGGAGACCCAGCGCGAGGCGCTGACGGTCTGGCAGCCCTTCGGCGACGAACTGCTCTCGCACTGGCTGGAGCTGACGCAGGGGCAGCAGCCGGACGAGGCCTGGCTGGGCCGCGGCGCCGCGCTGCTGCGCCGGTACCGGGAGCTGGCGCAGGCGCACACCCGCTGCACCAAGCACCGCGACCCGAAGCAGAACCTGGCCGTCCTGCGCGACGCGCTGGCCGAGACCGTGGCGGGCCGGGAGCTGGACCCGCGCCGGGCCGGGCTGCTGCGGCACGCCGTGGGCTCGATGGTGCGCCGCCGCGGCCTGCCGGGGTCCGCCCCGCACACCGCACTGCGCGCGCGGCAGGCCGTGCAGGCGGCGCTGCCCTCGCACCACGCGCTGGCGCAGTTGGTGCTGCGGCGGATGTCGGGCGAGCGGCCGGAGCGGGGCATCACGGACGTGGCGCCGCTGGTCGCCGACGTCTCCGCACCGGAGGCGCGGGAGACCGGGCTGCCCGAGGGGGCGTCGATTCCGGTGGCGGTGCGGCGGGTGGTGGAGGGCGCGCTGAGCGCACCGCCGGCCGTGCTGGTGGCCCGCGGCGTGGTGCCCTCGGCGGAGGTGCTGGCCGAGCTGGTCCCGCAGCTGGTCGCGGTGACCAGTGCCGAGGCGTACCCGGACCGGGCGCTGCGCACGCTGATGGCGGCCAACTACCGGGCGTTCCGGAACCGGCGCTCGCTGCTGCTGCTCAACCTGGCCGGACAGGTCCGGGTCGAGGAGCTGCCCTGGGTGCGCGCGGTGGCCGCCCACCGGGGCGGCTCGGACGCGCGGGGCCCGGCCCGGGCGGTGCTGCGCCAGTTGGGCGAGCTCGCGGTGCAGGCGTTCCCCGGCACCCTGCTGCCCAACCCGCTGGTGCGCGAACTCGGCGTGCTGGCCCGGCAGGCGGAGCTGGACGCGCCGCTGGTGGAGGAGCTGGCGGCGGACATCTTCATGGGGACCTTCGGCCGCAAGTTCCTGGCCGCCGCGCAGGTCGCGGGGGAGCTGCTGGCCGGCTCGCTGTACGACCGTTACTACGCGGCGGAGTACGAGTACCTGGTGCTGCTGGACCCGGACAAGCCCGCCGACGTCGCGGAGTTCGCCGCGCTCTGCACCCGGCGCGCCGGCGCCGGGGCCCGGGGCTGGTCGGTCGCGGGCAACGGGAAGGTGATCGAGCAGGCGCAGATCCTCACCACGCACAACCTGGCCACGCTGGTCGCCCGGGTCGGCATCGGCCCCGCGCCGGGCTGGGACGATCTCGCCCGGCGCAGCTTCGGCACGGTCTGCCGGGCGGTGGCCCTGGTGCACGGCAACCGCCGGCCGCTCCCGGTGATCAAGGACGCGGCGTACGCGTGGCGACAGCTGGTCTGCTACCTGTCGCTCTGCGAGCCGGTGGTGCAGGCGCGGGTGATCGGCGAGCTGGCGGGGCTGGCGGAGCGCCAGCCCCGGCACGTGGCCGCCCGGCTGGCGCCGGTGCTCACCGGGCTGCGCTCGGCGGCGGCGGGCGGCAGTCCGCAGGACGGCGGCGGGCGGCAGTTGCTGGGGTGGAGCACGGGGCCGCACTGGCTGGCGGCCGAGCCGGTGACCGAGCCGGTGGTCGGCGGTCGCTGAGCCCTTCCGTTCGTCCTTGTTCCCTCGATCGGCGGTGTCCGCGCATCCTGCGGGCGCCGCCGAGCTGCGTCCGACGAGGGCTTGACGCCCTAAGTACTAAGCGCGCATACTAAATGCATGACGCTGACTCTCGGAAACGCCACGATCTCGTCCACCGCCGCTCCCGCCGCCTTCTTCGCCCGCTGGGCCGACATGGCCACCTGGCCGGAGTGGAACGCCGACACCGAGTGGGTGCGCCTCGACGGCCCGTTCGTGCCGGGCGCCACCGGGGTGCTCAAGCCCAAGGGCGGCCCGAAGACCAAGTTCGTCGTCCAGGTGCTGACCGACCGCGAGTTCACCGACGTCTCGCTGCTGCTCGGCGCCCGGCTCACCTTCCGCCACCAGGTGTCCGTCGACGCGGCCGGCCGCACCGAGGTCCGGGTCGAGGTGACCCTGGCCGGGCCGGCGGCCCGGCTGTGGAACCTGATCCTCGGCAAGGGCATCGCCGACAGCCTGCAGCGCGACCTGGAGGCGCTGCGGGCCGTGGCCGAGAAGGAGGTGCTGGTGTGAGGTACTGGCTCGGCGTCGTCTGCCGCGAGCACGTGGAGCGCGGCAGGCGGCTCGGCATCGCCCAGCTCGGCCACGGCAAGCGCCCCCCGCTGGCCCGGCTGGCGGCGGGGGACTGGCTGGTCTATTACTCGCCGCGCACCCGGCTGCAGGGCGGCAGCCCGCTGCAGGCGTTCACCGCCCTCGGCCAGGTGGCCGACGAGGTGATCTGGCAGGCCGACGAGGGGGCGTTCAAGCCCTGGCGCCGCCGGGTGGACTACCGTGACACGACGGACACGCCGATCGAGGGCCTGCGCCGGGCGCTGGACCTCACCGCGGACCCGCACTGGGGCCACCAGCTGCGCCGCGGCCTGATCGAGCTGAGCGAGGGCGACTTCACCCGCATCCGGGCGGCGATGGACCTCGCGCCCGAGCGAGAGGACCGCCCCGCATGACCGAGCGCGAACTGGCGACGGCCTACGAAGACGCCGAGGAGAGCCCGGGATTGCTGCTCTGGCAGATCACCAACCGCTGGCAGGCCGCGCAGCGCGCCGCGCTCAAGCCGCACGGCCTGACCCACGTGCAGTTCGTCCTGCTGGCCGCCCTCACCTGGCTCGGCAGCGAGGGCCCGGTCACCCAGAAGCAGCTGGCGGACTACGTCGCGACCGACCCGATGATGACCTCGCAGGTGCTGCGCGCCCTGGAGTCCGCCGAGCTGGTCGAGCGCCTGCCCCACCCGACCGACAAGCGCGCCCGGGCGCTGCGCGTGACGGCGGCCGGCCGCGAGCTGGCCAACCGGGCGGTCGGCGTGGTGGAGGAGTGCGACCGGCGCTTCTTCGAGCCGCTCGGCGAGCTGGCCACGCCGTTCACCCAGTCCCTGCAGCGCCTGAAGGCCGGTGGCGGGCCGGTCGGCTGACACACCGCCGGCTCGCCTCCGGGAGCGCGCTCGGGGCACCGGGCCGGTCGGACTGCGGCGGTGGCGCACGTCGGCCTCCGACGCACACGGACGACCCGCCGGGTCGGGCGCGCGAGCGGGCTGCGATCCTGTCCGGTATGGATCATGACCTGATCGACCAGGCCCGGCGGTTGGCGGCCGCCCGCTTCCCGGACGCGCTCGCGGTGGTGCTCGGCGGTTCGGCGGCGGCGGGGCGGGCGACGGCCTCCAGCGACCTGGACCTCGCGGTGCTGGTGCCCGACGGCGGTGAGAGCCTCCGCGAGACCGTGCGGTTCGAGGGACGCCTCGCCGAGCTCTTCGTCCACACCCGGGCGGGGCTCGCGGAGATCTTCGCGGCGGACGTCGCGAGCCGACGGGCCGTGATGCAGAGCATCTACGCCGACGGCCTCGCCCTGCACGACCCCTCCGGGGACGGCGCCGCCGCCCGGGACCGGGCGGCGGCCGACCTGCTCGCCGGCCCGCCTGCGCTGGGTGCGGACGCGGTGGAGGCCAAGCGGTACGGGCTGACCGACCTGCTGCTCGACCTGGCGGACCGTCAGGACCCGGACGAGGCGCTCGCGATCGGCGCGGCGGCGCTGGGCACGGCGACCGAGCTGCTCTGCGACCACCACCGGGCCTGGGTCGGTGGCGGCAAGTGGCTGCCGCGCCGGCTGCGGGCGGCCGATCCGGAGCTGGGCGGGGCGTTGCTGGCCGGCCACCGCCGGCTGTGCGCGTCGGGCGAGCCGGACCGGCTGGTGGCCGCAGCCGGACAGGTCCTGGGCCTGGTCGGCGGACCGCTGGCCGAGGGCTACCGGCGTACCTGGTAGGGCCCGGGAGAACACCGTCGCCGGAGCCCGTCACCCGGCCCCGACGACGGCCGCCTCGACCAGGGCGCGCAGGCGCTCGACGGGCAGCGCGGGATTGGCCGCGGCGCCCTCGGCCAGCTCGGGATCGGGGTCCGTCAGCAGCCCGGCGAGCAGGTCGGGCGGGAGCAGCGGGTGGGCGGCCGCGGCGCGCCGCACGGCGGGATCGGGGTCGGCGAGCAGGCGCACCGGCGGCTCGGGCAGGGTGGCGTCGGTGGCGGCCAGGGCGCGCACCTCGGGGTCGGCGTGGTCGAGCAGGTGGCCGAGGCCGGTGCGCGGCAGGCGGGCGAGCGTCAGCAGGTACGGGCGTTGGCGCGGCGTGGCGAGGAAGGCCTCCAGCACGATCGCCGGCGGCGCCGACGGATGGTGGTAGGCGAGCAGGTGGCGCACCTCCGGGTCCTGGTCGGCCGCCAGCCGGGCCACCGCCCGGGCGGGCAGCTCCCGGCAGGTCGCGGCGGTCCGGCGCAGCACCGGGTCGGTGGCGGCGGCGCAGGACTCGTACCAGCGGGTCGGCGGCTCCAGGAACATCTCCGGGAGCGGTCCGATGCAGTCGGCCCGGCCGGTGACCACCCGGTCGATCGCGGCCTGTTCGGGCCAGGTGCGCGGGAGGGGGTGCACCCGGGCCCGGGCGCGCACGGCGGGGTCCGGGTCGCGGGCCAGCTCGGCGAGCAGCCCCGGCGCCAGGTCGGCCCGGGCGGCCACCCGCTGACGCACCTTCGGGTCCGGGTCGCGGGCCAGGCGGGCGACGATGTCGCGGGGCGTGAAGCGGTTGCCGGCCAGCCCCCAGAGATTGCGCCGGTCGGCGAGGCACCGTTCGGCCACGGCCCGCGAGACGGCGTAGTTGGCCAGCAGCACCGACCGGTGGTGGCAGTCCTGGTCGGGCAGGTCCGCCGCCGTCGCCGCCGGGTCCAGCACCCGGTCGTTGCGGCGGGCGGCCGCGCGCACCCGCCCGTCCGGGTCGGCGAGCAGGGCCGCGCGCCGGTCCGGGGTCAGCCTGAGCCACAGGTCGGCACCCTGGGCCCGCAGGTCGGGGTCCGGGTGGGTGGGCAGCCGGCGGTTGAAGGACTGCGGGGTCTGGCCGGAGAAGGCGAGCTCCTGGCGTATCTCGTCCGCGGTGAGCAACTCGTTCGGGAGCTCGTCGTCGCGCACGGTGAGCAGCCGCTCCAGGACCTCGTCGGGCAGCGGCTCCGGCGGTCCGACCTTCGGGCGCGGGCCCTGGACCAGCGCGACCCGGACCAGGTCGTCGGGATCGTCCACCAGCCGCCCGCGCTGCGCGGGCGTGGCGAACCGGTTCCGGGCGAACGCGCGGCGCACCGGCTGGGCGGGGTGCGCGAGCACCGCCTCCACCACCTCCGGCGGCAGGGACCGGTGCTCGCAGAGCACCGCCCAGGCGGCGCGGGCCTGCGGAACCAGCAGGCGCAGCAGGAGTTCGGCGGGTGCGGCGGGATTGGCCGCGACGCCGCGCAGCCATGGCTCGGAGCGGGAGGTGGTGGGCATCGGGCCATTGTGGCACCACGGTGCAGGAGGGGACCGCGGGGTCGGGCGACCGGGGATCGCGGGGCGGCAACGGGGCCTGACGATCCGTCGGGGACGGCAAACCCCGGTGCGCGGGCGACCGGCGCTCCCTAGGGTGTGGTCATGTCCTGGAGCGAGAGCGAGTCCGCCGGGTCCGGGGCGGAGCGGTCCTGGTTCGGCGTGCGCACCTTCTACCGCTGGACCCCGTGGGAGGGCGAGCCCTACGAGGAGCGGATCACGCTCTGGCAGGCCGCGGGCACGGACGCCGCCATGGCCCTGGGCGAGCGGGAGGCGGCGCGGTACGCCGAGGAGGGCGGCTTCGAGGTGCTGCCGCTCACCCAGGTGTTCGCCACCGACGGCCCGCCGGGCCACGGCAGCGAGGTCTTCTCGCTGCTCCACCACCGCACCGGCCAGGACCAGGACGCGTTCCTCGACCGGTTCGACAGCCCGCGCGGGGCGGTCGCGGTCCCGGAGCCGGAGTGACCGCGACCGGTCGGCGTCGGGTCCTGACGGCCCGTCAGTCGCCCGCCGCGTCGGGACGGACGATGACCACCGGGCAGGTCGCGTGCTGGGCGCAGCGCAGGCTCACCGAGCCCAGCAGCGCGCGGGTGAAGCGGCCGTGCCCGCGGCTGCCCACGACCAGCACGGCGGCCCCGTCGGCGGCGTCCAGCAGCACCTCGGCGGGATCGCCCCGCACCAGGTGCTCGGTGACCGGCACCGGGCGCGCGGCACCGAGGACCCGGTCGAGCTCCCCGGCGAAGCGCCGGCGGGCCTGGTCCTCGTCGAAGGCGGGGTCGACCACCGGCGCCGACCAGCCGTAGTCCACCAACGGCTCCCAGGCGGCCACCGCGGCCACCGCGCCGCCGATCAGCTGGGCGTGCCCCACCGCCCAGCGCAGCGCGGCCGCCGAGGACGGCGAGCCGTCCACCCCCACCACCACGCGCGGGGTCGAGTCGTTCCCGGTCATCTGCACCGTCCCTGTCCGTCCGTCGGCTCTGCTGCCACCCACCACGGTCGGCGCTGCGGTGCGGCCGCCGTGGTAGCGGCCGCCGCGACCGGGCCGGGTGTCACCCGGGTGGGGCAGGCGCCGCGGCGGCGGGTGCGGGCGACCGGTCGCGACCGGGCAGCAGCGCGGCCGCTCCGGCGGCGCAGGCGAGCAGCAGCACGGCCGAGCTCAGCAGGCTCGCCCGCATCCCGGCCTGGAACCGGGCCGGGTCCGCGACCAGCCCGCCGTAGGCCGCGACGGCCAGGGCGCCACCGGTCTGACGGGGCGTGCTGAGG
>NZ_JBHYKG010000234.1:0-13848 GCF_042741245.1 Kitasatospora sp. NPDC058965 | reverse complement strand
CGGCGGACGCCGGAGCAGGCACCACCGGCGCGTGCACCGCGGGCGCCGGGACCGCCGCCGGCGCGGGATCCACCAGCGGGTCGATCCGCGACTCGACCCGCGACTCGACCCGCGGCTCGATCCGCGACTCGACGAAAGGCTCGACCGGGGCCGCCGGCACGGGCTCCGCCACCGGCGGCGCCGCCGCTCCCCACGACACCCGCGACACGCCCCCGGTCTCCAACAGGCCCGGCTGTGCCCGCGGGTCCGCCCAACCGGGCCGCAGGCCCGTCTCCTCGCCCCGGATCAGCACCGCCCCGGCCGCCGTCTCGTCCAGGAACACCGGCCCGGTCTCCGGCCCGGCCACCACCGCGGGCGCCGGCTCGGCGACCGGCTCGCGGACCACCACCGGCGGCGGGATGTACCGCCCGCCCACCGGCCCCGCCGCCGCCCGCGCCGCGAACCGGGGCGCGGCCAGCACCTCGCCGGCGGCCGGCGCCGGGCGGCTGGTGCCGGGGACCCAGGCGCCGCCGTTCCAGTAGCGGACGAAGCCCGGCACCGACGGGTCGGGGTAGTAGCCCGGCTCGGGCACCACGGCGGTGTCCGAGCTCGGCATCGACTGGTCCGGCATGCAGATCCACTCTCCTGGGAGCCTCGGAGCATCCGGCTGGGCGCACGCCACGTCGCCGGGCAGTCACAAAGGGTAGCCCCTCCGCGGGGTCCACGCCGGAACTTGGGCCGGACTTCGCCGTTCCGGGGACACCGGGGCCCCGCAGCCGCTTGGCTGGGGCCGGGGTGTACCCGCGTACCGCCCGCGCCGTCCGCGCGCGGCCTGCGCCGCGCGCCCCGCACCGGTCGCGCACCACTGCGGCGCGGCAGAATCCCGGAAACCCGCCGGAACCCGTGTAAGAGTCCGGGCCGCACCCGCTCTCTCCGGTCGTACCGCCCCGCAGGGGCAGCCGACCGACCCGAGAGGACCGCCGTCATGGACAGCCGCACGAGCGTGGTGGAGCACGAACTCGAACTGAAGCTGGTGCTCTCCCCGGAGCGCAGCGTCCCCGTCCCCGCCCGGCTCTCCTACAGCAGCCACGACCCGTTCGCCGTGCACATCACGTTCCACCTGGACACCGGCACCCCGGTCACCTGGGTGTTCTCCCGCGAGCTGCTGGTGGAGGGCACCTTCCGCCCGTGCGGGCGGGGGGACGTGCGGATCTGGCCGGCCGTGCCGCAGTCCGCGGCCGGCGCCGCCGCCGGCCGGCGCAGCGTGCTCTGCCTGGCGCTCACCTCGCCGGGCGGGGACGCGCTGCTGGAGGCACCGCTGGCCGCCGTGGCGGCCTGGCTGGAGCGCTGCCACCGCCTGGTGCCGCCGGGCAGCGAGCTGACCGTGCTGGACCTGGACGGCTCGCTCGCCGAACTGCTGGCCTGACCGGGTGGCGCGCTACCGCCCGGCCCCGGTCAGCTCCCGCCCGCGCTGGCGCGGCACCAGCGGCAGCCCGGCCGCCCGCCGCCGCGAGCGCAGCCGGACCGCCGCCACCGCCAGGAAGCAGAGCCCGATCCACGGGTACATCCCGGCCGGGAGCTGCTTGAACAGGTTCATCTGCAGGTTGGTGATGCCCTTGTGCGGCACCAGCCACATGGAGAAGGAGCAGAAGCCCAGCACCGTCAGCCAGAACACCGTCCGCCACCGCCGCCGGCGCACCGCCGGCGGCCGGGCCCGCTCGTCCGCGGCCTCGGCGGCCAGCAGCACCAGCAGCGGCACGCACCAGACCCAGTGGTGGGTCCAGCTGATCGGCGAGATCAGCAGCGCGGTGACGGCGGCGCAGCAGATCCCCCAGGCCTCGGCCCTCGGCACCCAGCGGGCGCTGCGGTAGGTGGCCACGGCGATCGCCAGGCCCGCCAGCGCGACCAGCGCGGCGGCGACCGTGGCGGTGCCGCCGGGGTTGGCCAGGTGCAGGAAGCGGGCGAGGACGCCGCGCAGCGACTGGTTGTCGACGATCTCGGTCTTGCCGACCCGGGAGGAGTCGTAGAGGTACTTGGTCCAGAAGCCCCAGGTGGCGTCCGGCAGCACCAGGGCGCCCAGGGCGAAGGTCGCCAGGAACGTGCCCCCGGCCACCAGCGCGGCCCGGATCCGGCCGGTCAGCAGCAGGTAGACGGCGAAGAAGCCGGGGGTGAGCTTCATGCCGGCCGCGATGCCGATCCCGATGCCCTTCCACTTGCGGCTGTCGGGCGTGGTCAGGTCCCAGAGCACCAGGCAGATCAGGATCAGGTTGATCTGGCCGTAGCGCAGCGTGGTGAAGACCGGCTCCAGCCAGACGCCCAGCCCGGCCACCAGCACCACGCCGGCCGGCCGCAGCTCCTTGCGCGGCCAGCCGACCAGCCGGAACGAGAGCAGCGCGGTGAGCCCGAGCAGCGCCAGGTTGGCCAGCGTGATCGCGATCCGCAGGAACGGCACCGGGAACCAGGTGGTCGGCACGAAGAGCATCGCCGCGAACGGCGGGTAGGTGGCCGGCAGGTTCCACCGGGTGACCCGCAGCGCGTACAGGTCGTGCCCGCTCGCCACGGCCGCGCCCTCGGCCCGGTAGACGATCATGTCGACCATCGAGGTGCCGATGAAGTGGCGCACCACCGCGTAGGCCAGCAGGGAGCCGAGCGAGATCAGCAGCGCGGTGCGCAGCTGGCGCCGGGGGGCCTGCCGGACGGCCTCGCGCACCCCGCGGACGGCGGTGGTCGACCGCCGTTCCTGTTGCACCGTTGTCACTGCCCGCTCCGTCCCGCCGACCCGTCCGCCGGACTCGGCCGACCAGCCATCGACCATACCCGAGCGACCCGTCCACAGCCTGGGGACGACGGGACCGAAAACCCGGGGCCGGCCGGCCGGGTCCGTGTCCCCCGGCCGGCCGACCCCGGTCGTGCTCAGCCCGTGTAGGCGCCCAGCGCCTTGGTGAAGTCCAGCGGCTGCTGGTCGATGCTGCTGCAGGTGGCGTCCGCGTAGCCCTTGGCGCCGCCGGCGCAGGCCTTGTCCCGGGTGCCGGACCACATGGCCAGCCAGGCCAGGTGCTTGCCGCTCGCGAAGGCGGCCAGCTGCCGGGCGTCGGCCACCGTGAAGACCTCGCTGGCCACGTCGTTGACGCCGATCATCGGGGTGACCGCGACCTTGGCCCAGGCGTCCGCGTCGCCCAGTCCGAGCACGCTCTTGACCTGGGCCTGGGTGGCGGTGGCCGCGTCGATCGCGTAGCTGCCCATCCGGCCGGCGGGGTTGGGCGCCACGCCGTCGCCGAAGTCCATCGCCATGATGTTGACCGCGCCGACCTTGACCCCGGCCGCCTTCGCGCCGCTGACCAGGTTGATGCCGTCCTGGGTCAGGCCGGTGGGCAGCGCGGGCAGCGTGAAGGAGACGTCCAGGCTGCGGCCCTTGCCCGCGGCGGTCTGCTGCAGCTGGGCGATGGCCTGGTCGCGGCGGGTGTTGGCGGCCGTGTCGGCGAGCGCGCCGCCCTCCACGTCGAAGTCGATCCTGGTCAGGCCGTAGGCGTCGACCGCCTGCTGGTAGGCGGCGGCCAGCTGGTCGGCCGAGGAGCAGGCGGTGGCCAGCTCGCTGCCGTTGGCGCCGCCGAAGGAGACCCGGACGTCGCCGCCGATCGCCCGCAGCGCGCCGATCTGCCCGGCGACCGCGTCACTGGCCAGGTCGGTGACCCCGCCCCACTTGGGCACGCAGCCGCCGCCGCTGACCACGAAGGCCAGGGTGTAGTGCTTCACGCCGGTCGCCTTGGCGGTGGCCACCAGGTCGTAGGCCGGGTAGAGCGAGGTGTCCACGTAGGGGGCGAAGCCCGCGCCGCCGGCCGGGACGGGGACCGGGGTGCCGGTCGGGCTCGGGGCGGCGCTGGTCGGCGCCGGGGTGGGCTTGGCGCTGGTCGGCGCCGGAGTGGGCCTGGCGCTGGTGGCGGGGGCGCTGGCGGAGGGGGACGGCACGGGGGTCGGCGCGCCGGTGGGGCGGCCGGACGGGACCGGGGTGGGGCCGGTGCCGGCCTTGCACGACGCACCGTTGATCAGGCAGTTGCCCGGCTCCGCCTGGGCCGCGCCGGCGCCCTGCACCACGAAGCCCACGTCCACGCTCTGCCCGGCGCCGATCTGCTGGTTCCAGGAGGCGGGCTTGACCACCACGTGCTGGCCGGTGGCGGTGAAGGTGCCGTTCCACAGCGAGCCGATGGTGGCGCCGCTCGGCAGGTCGAAGCTGAGCGTCCAGCCGTTGATGGTGCCCGAGTCGCCGTTGCTGACCAGGTACTGGCCGGTGTAACCGCTGTCCCAGGTGCTGGTGCGGCTGTAGACGGCGCCCAGTGAGGCGGCGCTGGCGCTGGCGGCGAACACCGCCACCGAGCCGGCCAGTACGGCCGTAGCGGCCACGCCGGCGCCGATCAGGGTGCCCTTGCGGCTGCGCCGGCGGTGGCCGGCCCGGCGGGTGGATTGCTTGGTCATCGTCGCGCTCCAAGGGGCAGGGGGTCGGGGAGGCCGGGCGCCCACGCTCCGGCGCCGCTGACGCTAGCGGCCCGACCCGGGCCCGAATCGCCTGCTCAGGCAGGGGTATCCGTCCCTTAGGCCCTCGTTAAGGAAGAGCCGGTCCCGCCTCGGGGGAGCGCTTTCTGCCGCGGCCCAGTCGGCGGGCGCCGGCGCCCTGCGCGGGCACCGCGCCGGTGGCCAACCGCAGCCGGATCTCGGCCCCGCCCAGGCCGGCCGAGCGCCCGAGCGCCAGGTCGCCGCCGGCCGCCTCGGCCAGCTTGCGCACGATGTCCAGGCCCAGGCCGGTGGACCCCTCGCCGCCGTGCCCCTCGCCCCGGCGCAACGCGGTCGACGGGTCGGCGAAGCCCGCCCCCGCGTCGCCGACCAGCACGATCACCGCGCGCTCGGTGGCCGTGACGTCCACCGAGAAGGCGGTGCCGATCGCGGTGTGCCGGAACACGTTGCCCAGCAGCGCGTCCACCGCCGCCGCCAGGTCGCCGCGCTGCACCGGCACCGGCGCGGGCGTCTCGGCGCCGTGCAGCCGCCAGGCCCGGCCCTCGTCCTCGGCCAGCGCGGACCAGAAGCCGACCCGCTCGCGGATCACCTCGGCCGCGTCGCAGCCCACCGTGACGGCCGGGGCGTCGCCCGGCGCCCGGCGGGCGGAGCGGATGATCTGGTCCACCTCGCGCTCCAGTTGGGCCACCGCGTGCCGGGTGGCGTCGGCCGCGTCCCCGTCGCCGAGCGAGGCGGCGTTCAGCCGCAGCACCGTCAGCGGGGTGCGCAGCCGGTGCGACAGGTCGGCGGCCAGCTCCCGCTCGGCGGCCAGCAGGTGCACCACCCGGTCGGCCATCGCGTTGAACGCGGTGGCCGCCTCCTGCAGTTCGGCCGGTGTGCCCTCGACCTGCCGGCCCTCCACCGGCACCCGGACGGCGAGCTCGCCGGCGCCCAGTGCCCGGGCCGCCGCGGCCAGCCGGCGCGCCGAGCGGACGATCCGCGCGCCCATCCGGTCGGCCACCAGCACCGCGATCAGCACCAGGCCGAGCGCCACCAGCGAGAGCACCAGCCAGGCGCCGGCCACCCCGCGGGTCAGGTCGGCCTCGGCCACGTAGACCTCGACCACCGCGATCCGGTTGCTGTCCACCGCCACCGGCTGCAGCCGGGCGTAGCCGCCGGGCACCTGGACGGTGAGCACCCGGCCCTGGTCGGTGGCGGCGGTGATGTCGGCCGGGTTGGCCCGGACGCTGCCCACGATCGGGCCCTCGGTCTCGTTGCTGGCCGCGGCCGGCGGCAGGTGGACCGCGATCCGGCCCTGCGCGCCCGCCTCGGTGCTGGCCAGCGCGCGGGCCAGCGAGTCCTGGTCGGTGGTGATCGCCAGCGCCGGACCGAGCGCGGCGGCCTGCCGGTCGGCGGCGGTGAACGCCCGGTCCCGGGCGGTCTTCTGCACCATCAGGCCGAGCGGGATCAGGAAGGCCAGCGCCACCATCGTGGTGCCGGCCACCGCGGCCTTGACCAGCGCCCAGCGCAGCGAACTCGCGCGCCGCTGGGCCGGCGGCTCCCCCCGTGCACCGCCGCGCGCGGTCACGGCCGCGGCTCCGCCAGTGCGGTCGGGGCCTCCAGGCGGACGCCGACGCCGCGCACCGTGTGCAGGTAGCGCGGGCTGGAGGCGGTCTCGCCGAGCTTGCGGCGCAGCCAGGACAGGTGCACGTCGATGGTCTGGTCGCCGCCGTAGGTCTGCCGCCAGACCTCGGCCAGGATCTCCTTGCGCGGCACCACCACGCCCGGCCGGGCGGCCAGGAAGGAGAGCAGGTCGAACTCACGGCGGGTCAGGTCCAGCGTGCGGCCGTCCAGCAGCGCCTCGCGCCGCTGCACGTCGATCGCCAGGCCGCCGACCCGCAGCACCGGCGCCGGCGGGGCCGTGCCGCCGCCGAGCCGGCGCAGCACCGCGGCCATCCGGGCCGTCAGGTGCTCGCCGGAGAAGGGCTTGACCAGGTAGTCGTCGGCGCCGTCGTTGAGCAGCCGGACGATCTCGGCCTCGTCGTCGCGCGCGGTGGAGATGATCACCGGGACGTTGGTCAGGCCTCGGATCATCTTCAGCGCCTCGCTGCCGTCCAGGTCGGGCAGCCCGAGGTCGAGGATCACCAGGTCGCAGCCGACCTGGGCGACCTCGCGCAGCGCCTCCAGCGCGGTGCCCACGCTGCGAACCGCGTGGCCCGACTCGGACAGGTGGCGGATCAGGGCCGAACGGACGAACGGGTCGTCCTCGACCACCAGGACTGTAGCCATGGGGCTGCACGGTACGGCATCGCGGAATTTCGCAAGAACCCTGACCATTTTCCGCCGCCCGCACCAGGCCTTGCGGGCGGCGGGGCCGGGGCGCTGACCTGCCCGTGGGAGGGATGCGGCAGGATGTCCGCACGATGCGAAGCGGACTGGTTCAGACGGGCGCCTGGGCGGTGGCCACCACGGCAGCGGTGGTGCTGTCCTGGCTCGGCGTCAGCTCGGTGCTCTCGGACGCCGCCTTCGAGCCGCCCGGCGCGCTGCCGCTGCCCGGCTCGGCCGCGCCGGTGGCCTCGGTCGGCTCCGGCCAGGACCCGGCGGACGCCGCCGTGCCCAGCGCACCGGCCGGCTCCCCGGCCGCCGACGCGCCGAGCCCCAGCCCGGCGCGCACCTCCCCGGCGGCCCGGCGCAGCACCGCCGCGCCGACCACCGGCCAACCGCAGACCCAGGCGCAGACCCAGGCGAGCACCGTGCACAGCTACCTGGTGCCCGGCGGCCGGGTGGCGCTGGACGAGCACCCGGACCGGGCCGAGCTGGTCTCGGCCACCCCGGACGCCGGCTGGCAGATGCAGATGTGGAACGGCGACCAGTGGATGCGGATCGACTTCTCCAAGGACGGCGCGACCAACTCGGTCTTCGTCACCTGGAACGGGCATCCGCCGGACGTGCAGACCGTGGTCCGCTGAGGCGCCCGCCGACGTCGGCGGCCCCGGGCCGGACGGGGCCCGGGGCCGCGCCGCGGCGACGGCGTCAGAGGTTGCCGCGCTTGGCCTGCTCGCGCTCGATCGCCTCGAACAGGGCCTTGAAGTTGCCCTTGCCGAAGCCCATCGAACCGTGCCGCTCGATCATCTCGAAGAAGACGGTCGGCCGGTCCTGCACCGGCTTGGTGAAGATCTGCAGCAGGTAGCCGTCCTCGTCGCGGTCGGCCAGGATCCTCAGGTCCCGCAGCACCTCGACCGGCACCCGGGTGTCGCCCACCCAGTCGCCCAGGGTGTCGTAGTAGCTGTCCGGGGTGTCCAGGAACTCGACGCCGGCGGCGCGCATCTGACGGACCGTCCGGACGATGTCGCCGGTGGCCAGCGCGATGTGCTGGACGCCCGGGCCGCCGTAGAACTCCAGGTACTCGTCGATCTGCGACTTCTTCTTTCCGACGGCCGGCTCGTTGAGCGGGAACTTCACCTTGCGGGTGCCGTCGGCCACCACCTTGGACATCAGTGCGGAGTACTCGGTGGCGATGTCGTCGCCGACGAACTCCTTCATGTTCGTGAAGCCCATGACCCGGTGGTAGAACGACACCCACGCGTTCATCCGGCCGAGCTCGACGTTGCCGACGCAGTGGTCGATCGCCTGGAAGTTGCGGGTGGCCGGCGGCTCGACGATCGGCCCGCGGGCCACGTAGCCGGGCAGGTACGGGCCGCTGTACCGGGAGCGGTCCACCAGGCTGTGCCGGGTCCGGCCGTAGGTGGCGATCGCGGCGACCACCACGGTGCCGTGCTCGTCGGACAGCTCCTGCGGTTCGGTCAGGCCGGTGGCGCCGTGCCCGACCGCGTACGCGTAGGCCGCCGGCACGTCCGGCACCCCGATGGCCAGGTCGACCACGCCGTCGCCGTGCTCCGCGACGTGCTGCTCGAGGAACCTGCCGCGTTCGGTGGCGGCCTTGACCACCGAGGTGAGGACGAAGCGCGCGCCGCCGGACTCCAGCACGTAGCCCGCGGTCTCCCGGGAGCCGGTCTCCGGGCCGCGGTAGGCGGTGCACTTCATGCCGAAGGCGGTGGAGTAGTAGTGGGCGGCCTGTTTGGCGTTGCCGACCGCGAACTCCACGGCGTCCATCCCCTTCACCGGGAAGGGATCGGCCTGTCCCGCGTGGACGGGGACGGACGCGGCGCTGGTGTCGGTCATGACGGCCTCCCTGTAGGGCGCGGGACCGGGTGCCCCGGGGTCGTGGGGCCGGGGCCCCGTGGCTCGGTGTGGGGCCCTCCCCACGGGGTCGTGGCCAGAGCGTGGCGCGCCTCACATCCGTGCGCAACAGTTCCATTTTGCCCTGGTCAACCTGCGCCGTCCGGCGGGACAATTCCGGCGTCGACTGGACAGTCTGCACAGTGAAGGGGCCCCGATGCCGAACTCCCCGATCGACGCCCTGGACGGCGCCCTGATCGCCCTGCTGGCCGAGGAGCCCCGGATCGGGGTGCTGGAGTGCTCGCGCCGCCTCCAGGTCGCCCGCGGCACCGTGCAGGCCCGGCTGGACCGGCTGCGGGCCCGCGGCGTGGTCGGCGGCTTCGGCCCCGAGGTGGACCCGGCGGCGCTCGGCTACCCGGTCACCGCCTTCGCCACCCTGGAGATCTCCCAGGGCCAGGGCGCCGACGTGCGGGCCCACCTGGCGTCGGTGCCCGAGGTGCTGGAGCTGCACACCATCACCGGGCAGGGCGACATGCTCTGCCGGATCGTGGCCCGGTCCAACGCCGACCTGCAGCGGGTGATCGACAAGGTGGTGGGCTTCGACGGGATCGTCCGGGCGGCCACCGCGATCGCGCTGGAGAACCCGGTGCCCTACCGGGTGCTGCCGCTGGTGGCCCAGGCCGCCGCGGAGTAGCGGCGGCGCGGCCGGGTCAGCAGGCCGGGACCTGCTGGCCGGCCCGCAGCGCGGCCAGCGAGCTGAGCGCGTCGTTCAGCGTGCTGACCGGGATCAGCTGGAGGTGGGCGGGGGTGTTCACCTTGGCGTCCGCGCACTCCCCGCGCGGCACCAGGAAGACGGTGGCCCCGTCCCGCGCCGCCGCCTGGGTCTTCAGCGCCACCCCGCCGACCGCGCCGATGGTGCCGCTGTCGTCGATGGTGCCGGTGCCCGCGATGTTGCGCCCGCCGGTCAGGTCGCCGCCGTGGCCGTCGCCGGCCAGCTTGTCGATGATCGCCAGGCTGAGCAGCTGACCGCCGCTCGGCCCGCCGATGTCGCCCAGGTCCACCGTCACCTTGACCTGGTCCGGCGACAGGTGGAGGTAGTTCAGCGCGACCGTGGTGGCGCTGTCCTGGGCCTGCGTCATCTGCTGCTGCGCCTGGGTCAGGTTGCCCTGCGGGTACACGCTGTCCCGCGGCAGCACCGCCACCTTCGGGTCCAGCCAGCCCTCCACCGCCTGCTTCAGGCTGATCGACTCCTGCGGCCCGGTGGCCAGGATCGTGGTGATCCGCAGCGCCCCGCTGGTCGGGCGCACCGTGGCACCGGTGATGGTGACCACCTGGTGGCCCTGGTAGCTGCCCAGCGCGTCGGCGGTGGCCCCCGGCCAGGTCCTGGTGAACGGCAGCGGGGCCAACCCGGCCACCACGAAGAGCACGGCCAGCACCACGGCGCACAGGGCCAGCGCCCGGTGGCGCGGGGTCAGCCGGCGGGCGGGCCTGGCGTCGGTGGTCGGAGTCGATTCAGCGGGCACAGAGCGAATCCAAACACACCCGGGTTCAGCGCAGTGCGTCCGCCACCTCGGTGGCCGCCTCCACCACGCGCGGGCCGACCCGCTCGGGCACCAGGCCGTTGAGCATCACCACGCCCACGCTGCCCTCGATCCCGCTCAGTCCGATCAGCGCCGCGGCCGCGCCGCTGGCACCGGACTGCTCCTCCGCACGGGTGATCACGAAACCCTGCTCGGGCCGGCGCTGGCCGGGGAACTTGCGGGCCTCCAGGATCGCCTTGCCGGCCGCGCTCTCGTCCAGCGGGTGGCGCAGGCCGGTCCGGTAGGCCACGTGGAAGTCGGTCCAGCTGGGCTCCACCACGGCCACCGCGAGCGCCTCGGTGCCGTCCACCAGGGTCAGGTGCGCGGTGGCGCCCAGGTCCTCGGCGAGGCTGCGCAGCGCGGGCAGCGCGGCCTCGCGCAGCAGCGGGTGCACCCGCTGGGACAGCCGCAGCACGCCCAGGCCCACCCGGGCCCGGCCGCCGATGTCGCGGCGGACCAGCCCGTGCTGCTCCAGGGTGGCCAGCAGGCGGTACACGACGGTGCGGTTGACGGCGAGTCTGGCGGCCAGCTCGGTCACCGTCAGGCCGCGCTCGGAGTCGGCCAGCAGTTTCAGTACCCGGATACCGCGATCCAGGGTCTGGGAGGTCTCGGCGGTCACGACGCTTTCCTTTCCGCGGCGGTCGTCCGGCCGGCGGGGCCGGCGCGGGTCGGGAAGACGCGCGCAGGGGTGGTGGACGCGGCTGAGCCGGCTGCGTCGCCTTCGGCACGCCGGCCATGCGCACTCCGGTCGGAGGTCGTGCCTACGAGAAGAGCGTGCAGGAAAAGTAGTAACTGTTTCGGCGCTACGGAAGTGGTTGTCCAAAATTCGGTCATGATCGATTTTTTGAATTCGGACCAATCCGGGCATTGGCCGCCATTTCGCAGGCGTACGAAGCACCGGAAAACTCACCGACTCCGGGTAGCGGACACCCGGGGGCCGATCCGTTCCACCGGTCCGCGGCGCCCCGTCCCGCCGGACCGGGCGCGACGGGCGGGTACGAAGCGGAGCACGGCGGTGGTCCGCGCACACCGCCCCGCGCGCCGGCGAGCGCCCCCACCCGGCCCCCGGTCCGGCGCACCGGACCGGGTCAGCGGGAGCCGGTCAGCGGGCCCACTCGCGGACCTTGGCGATCCGGGCCTTGAGCTGGTTGACGGTGGCCTGCGCGGTCAGCGGACCGCCGCACTGGCGGCGCAGCTCGTTGTGGATCGTGCCGTGCGGCTGGTTGGTCCGGTGGTGCCAGGCGGCCACCAGCCCGTTCAGCTCCTTGCGCAGCTCGCGCAGCTCCTGATGGGTCACCACCGGGCGCTGCTCGGCCGGCAGTTCCAGCAGGTCGGCCTGGTCGGCCGGCTTGGCCTTGGAGCGCTGGATCTGCCGGCTCTGCCGCTTCTGCAGCAGCAGGTGCACCTGGTCCGGCTCCAGCAGGCCCGGGATGCCGAGGTACTCCTCCTCCTCCTCCGAGCCCGGGTGCGCCTGCATGCCGAACTCCATGGCGTTGTACAGCACCCGGTCGAAGACCGCGTCCGAGCCCAGCGCCTCGTAGGAGAGCTCCTCGCCGCCGGCGCCGTCCGGGCCGTCGTTGGCCCGCTCGGCCTCGGCGAGCAGCCGGTCCTCCTCGTCGAAGAGCCCGTCGCCCTCCTTCTTGGGCCGGTCCAGCACGTGGTCGCGCTGCAGCTCCATCTCGTTGGCGAAGCCGAGCAGCATCGGGACCGAGGGGAGGAAGACCGAGGCGGTCTCGCCGCGCTTGCGGGCCCGCACGAAGCGGCCGACCGCCTGGGCGAAGAAGAGCGGGGTGGAGATCGAGGTGGCGTAGACGCCGACCGCCAGCCGGGGCACGTCGACGCCCTCGGACACCATCCGGACCGCGACCATCCAGCGGTCGTCGTTGGCCGAGAAGTCGGAGATCTTCTTGGACGCCTCGGCCTCGTCGGAGAGCACCAGGGTGGCCTTGTGGCCGGTGATCTCGCGGATCATCTTGGCGTAGGCGCGGGCCACGTTCTGGTCGGTCGCGATCACCAGGCCGCCGGCGTCCGGGATCGCCTTGCGCACCTCGGTCAGCCGCTTGTCGGCGGCCCGCAGCACGTTCGGGATCCACTCGCCCTGCGGCGCCAGCGCGGTGCGCCAGGCCTGGGCGATCAGGTCCTTGGTCATCGGCTCGCCGAGCCGGGCCTCCAGCTCGTCGCCGGACTTGGTCCGCCAGCGCATGTTGCCGCTGTACGAGAGGAAGATCACCGGGCGCACCACGTGGTCGGCGAGCGCGTGGCCGTAGCCGTAGGTGTAGTCGGCCACCGACTTGCGCAGGCCGTCGGTGTCGACCTCGTACTGGACGAACGGGATCGGGTTGGTGTCCGAGCGGAACGGGGTGCCGGTCAGCGCGAGCCGCCGGGTGGCCGGCTCGAAGGCCTCGAAGCAGGCCTCGCCCCAGGACTTCGAGTCACCGGCGTGGTGGATCTCGTCCATGATCACCAGGGTCTTGCGGGACTCGGTGCGGTTGCGGTGCAGCATCGGGTTGACGCCCACGCCGGCGTAGGTGACCACGATGCCGTGGTACTCCTTCGACAGCGGCCCCGAGGAGTACGCCGGGTCCAGCCGGATCCCTATCCGCGCGGCCGCCTCCGCCCACTGCTTCTTCAGGTGCTCGGTGGGCGCGACCACGGTCACCTGCTGCACCAGGTGGTTGTGCAGCAGGTAGGAGGCCAGGGTCAGGGCGAAGGTGGTCTTGCCGGCGCCCGGGGTGGCGACCGCCATGAAGTCCCGGGGCTGCTTCTCGATGTACCGGTCCAGCGCGCCCTGCTGCCAGGCCCGCAGCTTGCCGGCGGTGCCCCAGGGCGCCCGCCCCGGGAAGGCCGGCGACAGGTGCGCCGCGGCCGAGGTCCCGGCGGTGCGGACCGGCTGGTGCGGGTGGCCGGCGTCGGAGAAGAGCGGCGACATGTCGGAAGAGGCGGCAGTACTCACGGTCTCCGAGGGGGATCGTCGCAGGTCAGGGCGGTGGCGCAGCCCCGTCCCACGGGCGGGCGGGCGATCGGACAACCCGCCTAGCCTACCGGCCCGAGGAGGACGGACGGGGTCGACACAGCCGCCTTCCCGCCCGCCCGGGACTGTGGCCCGAATCACCCGTTCGCCACGGTAAGCAACCGCGGCCGTCCCGCTCCCAGTCCATGTACGCACCACCACCGAGGGAGACCGTCATGCGCAGCGCCGCCGTCGAGCAGGTTGTCCAGGCCCGGCTGATCCTGTCCGGCCGGGTGTCCACGGGGCTGCCGGCCGCCCTGCGGTACCGGGCCGAGGACCCGCTGGCGGTGCGGATGGCCTTCCCCGCCGCGTACTCGCTGGACGAGCCGACCGGGCTCGACGGGGGCACCGAGGTGGTCTGGACGTTCGCCCGGCAACTGCTGGCCGAGGGGCTGGAGGTGCCGGCCGGGATCGGCGACGTGCACGTCCGGCCGGCCCGCGGCCCGCACACCGCGGTGGAGCTGCGGGCCGCGGAGGGGGTCGCGCTGCTCGCCTTCGAGACCGCCGAGCTGCGCCGGTTCCTGCGGGCCTGCTTCCGGCTGGTGCCCGAGGACCACGAGCACCTGTACCTGGACGCCGACCGGGCGCTGGCCGAACTGCTGGGCTGACCCGGCG
>NZ_JBHYKG010000233.1:0-13900 GCF_042741245.1 Kitasatospora sp. NPDC058965 | reverse complement strand
GCCCGCTAACGAACCGGGCGGCCGCTCCGTCGTTCCCGCGGGCGTCAGGCGGAACGCTCGCGGATCTTGATCTCGAACCAGACCCCTTTGCCGCGGGGCAGCAGATCGGCGCCCCAGCGGTCGGCGAGGGTGTTCACCACCACCAGGCCGTTGCCGTACTCCGCGCCCGGCTCGGCGACGACCAGGCAGGGCAGCGCGCGGGAGGAGTCGCGCACCTCGACCCGCAGCCAGCCGGGGCGGCGCAGCATCCGCAGGCCGATGGTCCGCCCGCCGGTGTGGCGCACCGCGTTGGCCACCAGCTCGGCCGTGAGTAACTCCACCACTTCGAGCAGCTGGCCCAGCCCCCAGGCGCGCAGCACCGAGAGCACCAACTTGCGTGCCAGCGGGCCGGATTCGCCGCGCGAGGGGAGCCGCACCTCCTCGTTGCCGGCGGGGTCGCGCAGCCGGGGCAGCACCGTGCGCTCCAGCTCCCAGGGGGAGAGTCGTTCCAGGGCCGCGAGCGCCGACCGACCGTGCTCCGCCGCAGCGTCGGCGGCCAGGCCGCGATTGAGAGGTGCTGACTGATCGACTTCGCCCCATCCCGCCATGCGGACCATCATCGCGGTTCGCAGCGACCCATGTACGGACAATGACGAAACGATCACTATTCGATTGGCATATGACCCGGGCGGAAGGGGTCGTCCTACCAGGTGCTCCAGGGCATGTTCCAGCCGCTCAGGCCGTTGTCCGGATCCACCGCGGCGCCCTTGGAGTTGACGACCTTCACGACATCTCCCACCATCGACGCGTCGTAGAACTTGGCCGCGGTGGTGTCGGGGCCGCCCTGGTCGCCCGGGGCGTCCTCCAGGCCGACGCAGCCGTGGCTGACGTTCTCCGACCCGAAGGTGGCGTGCGAGGACCAGTTGTTGCCGTGCACGTAGGTGCCGGAGTCGGTGAGCCGCATCGAGTGCGGCACCTGGAGGTCGTACTCGCCCGGCTTGAGGCCCGGCACCGAGGCCGAGGTCATGTGGGCGGTGCCCTCCTTGGCCTCGATCACCATGGTGCCGTTGTAGGTCGGGTGGTCGTTGGAGCCGGAGCTGATCGGGATGGTCTCGACGTCCTGCCCGTCGCGCTGCACCACCATGGTGTGCGCGGCGGCGTCCACCGTGCTGATCTGCGAGCGGCCGATGGTGAAGGACTCGTCCCGGTCCGAGTTGCCGTAGACGCCCGGGGACACCTCGACGCTCTTCAGCCGCACGTGCACCTTGACCGTGGTGCCCGGCTTCCAGAAGTTCTCCGGGCGCAGGTCCAGCCGCCCGTTGCCCATCCAGTGGCCCTTGACCTGGGAGTTGTCGGAGGCCTCGACGGTGATCGCGTCGGCCACCGCCTTGGTGTTCTTGACCTGCATCCCGAAGTCGAAGGAGACGATCATGCCGACCCCGTAGGTGGAGCCGGTCACCACGTTGTCCTGGCTGCGCGAGGTCCGGGTCGGGGTGAGGGTGCTGAAGCTGCTGGTCGCGGTGGTGGCCACGCCGTTCTGGTCGGCCGCGTCGGCCTTCACCTGGAAGCTGTCGGAGACCGCCAGCGGGTTGGTCGGCAGCCAGCTCAGCCCGTCCGGCGCGATGGCGCCCGGCACGCTCTGGCCGGCCTTGTCCGTCACCGTGACCGCCGTCAGCCTGCCGCTGGTCACGCCGACCTTGAAGGCGCTCGGTGCCGCGTCCTGGGTGCCGCTCTTGGGCTCGATGTCCACCACGGCGGCCGAGGTCTTCGGCGCCGCCGAGCTCGCCGGCGCGGCCGGGCCGGTGCCGCCGGCGCCGGGGGCCGTGCCGCCCGCGGTGGAGTGTCCGCCACTGCTGCCGCAGGCGGTCGCCAGCAGCAGGGTGGTTCCGACCGCCAGCACCGCCCCCACACGTATCGAGCCCATACCTGTACTCCCCTTGCCGTGAGTCCCGTAGTGCCTATACGCGGCACCGGGTCCGCCGGTTCCCGCCGGGAACGGAACGGCCCGTACCGGAGGACGCCCTGGTACGGGCCGAACGTTGCACCGGATCGTCAACCGACCCGTTCGATTACCACTGGCTCCACGGTACGGTCCAGCCGCTCAGCCCGTTCGAGCCGCTGACCGTCTTGCCCTTGGAGTTCTTCACGATGACGACGTCGCCGATCATCGAGGCCGCGTAGAACTTGCCGGCCACCGAGTTGGCGTCGCCGCCCTTGGCGTCCTGCAGGCCGATGCAGCCGTGGCTGGCGTTGGAGACGCCGAAGGCGTTGCCCCAGTAGTTGCCGTGCACGTAGGTGCCCGAGTCGGTCAGCCGCATCGCGTGCGGGACGTCCGGCACGTCGTACTCGGAGCCGACCACGTTGGACACGGTGGCCGAGTTCATCCGGGTGACCAGGTCCTTGCCCTCGATCACCATGGTGCCGTTCCACGACGGGTTGTCGTCGTTGCCGGCGGTGATCGGCAGGGTCTGCACCACGGCGCCGTCGCGGGTCACCGTCATCTTGTCGGTGGAGGCGTCCGCGGTGGAGACCTGCGAGCGGCCGACGGTGAAGGACTCGTCGCGGTCGGTGCCGCCGTAGACGCCCGGGGACACCTCGACGCTCTTCAGCTTGAAGTGGATGGTCACCTTGGTGCCCGGCTTCCAGTACTGCTGCGGCCGGAAGTCGAGCCGGCGGCTGCTGAACCAGTGGCCCTTGACCTGGGTGCCGTCCGAGGCCTCGAAGGTGATGCCCTTGACGACGTCGTCCTTCTTGACGATGTCCTTGGAGAAGTTCACCGACACGATCATCCCGACGCCGTAGGTGGCGCCGGTGGAGATGTTGTCGTTGGCCGCCACCGTCTTCGCCGGGGTCAGCGTGGTGAAGCTGGAGTCGATCGCGGACTGCTGGCCGTTGGCGTCCACCGCCTGGGCGTTGACCTTGTAGGCCATGCCGACCGCGAGCGCGCCCGCCGGGCTCCAGCTCAGGCCGTCGGCGGCGATGGTGCCCTGCACCGCGTTGCCGTCCTTGTCGGCCACCGCGACCTGGGTCAGCTTGCCGTTGGCGACCGAGATCTTGACCGCCCCGCTCGGGGCCACGTCCTGAGACCCGTCCTTGGGGTCGACGGTGATCACTGCGGCCGACTGCTTCGGCGAGGACGCTCCCCCGGGCGCCGCGCTCGAACCGGCCGAGGCGTCGGCGGACCCGCCCGCCTTGGTGTCGTCCGGGCCGCACGCGGACGCCAGCACCAGCACACCGCCCGCCAGCAGTGCGACCGCGGCCCGGCGGGCCCCGGCCCGGTTGGCCCTGCTGCCTCTCGCGGCCTGCGCCGCCTGAACCGGCTCCACTGAGCGGCTCCCCTCCCGTTTCGTCCCTGACCGGACCGCATGCGGGCCCGCGCGACCGACAGGATAACTAAGCCGTCTGAGTGAATCTTCGGCGGGAGGGCAGTGGCCGAGCGGTGAAGTGATCATGGTGGGACCGGCCCGTTCCCCGCAGCCCGCCGCGCCACCCGGGTTGGACCAGTCCTGCGTTCAACGATCGGGTTCCCGCTGGGACACGAGGGAACGATTCCACTCACTGGACATCGGCCCGTAACAGATCGGGTCCTCGCGCGGAGGGTGCGGGTATGACGGCACGGCAGGAACTGGAGCTCGGGGTGACCCCGGCCACGGCCGAACCGCCCGTGGCCGGGGTCTGGCCGGGCAGCTGGCAGCCGCTCGGGGCCCGCCACCGGCACGGTCCGGACGGCGCCGACGGCACCAACTTCGCGCTCTGGGCGCCCGGCGCCGAGGCGGTGGAGCTCTGCCTCTTCGACGAGGCCGGTGCCGAGCACCGCCATCCGCTGACCGAGCAGACCTTCCAGACCTGGCACGGCTACCTGCCCGGGGTCGGCCCCGGCACCCGCTACGGCTACCGGGTGCACGGCCGCTGGGACCCGTGGACCGGCGCCCGGTGGAACCCGGCCAAGCTGCTGCTCGACCCGTACGCCCGCGCGGTGGACGGCGTCTTCACCGGCGCCGCCGCGCTCTGCGGCTCGGTCCGCGACTGGCCCGAGGCCGAGGTCGCCGACACCGTGCGGGACAACCGCGACTCCGCCCCGTTCACCGCCCGCGGCGTGGTGGTGCACGACGACGACGACTGGTCCGACGACCGCCGCCCCAAGACCCCGTGGGCCGAGACCGTGCTCTACGAGCTGCACGTGCGCGGCTTCACGATGCGCCACCCCGGCATCCCGCCCGAGCTGCGCGGCACCTACGCGGGCCTGGCCCACCCGGCGGCCGTGGAGTACCTGACCGGCCTCGGGGTGACCGCGGTCGAGCTGCTGCCGGTCCACCAGTTCGCCACCGAGGACCACCTGCACGGGCGCGGCCTGACCAACTACTGGGGCTACAACTCGATCGGCTGGTTCGCCCCGCACGGCGGCTACAGCTCCTCCGGCACCCGCGGCCAGCAGGTCGGCGAGTTCAAGCGGATGGTCCGGGCGCTGCACGCGGCCGGCATCGAGGTGATCCTCGACGTGGTCTACAACCACACCGCCGAGGGCGGCGAGCTCGGCCCGACCCTGTCGCTGCGCGGCATCGACAACGCCGGCTACTACCGGCTCGGCCGCGGCGCCCGGGGCGGGCGCGGCTACACCGACTTCACCGGCTGCGGCAACACCCTGGACACCCGGCAGCCGCAGACGGTGCGGCTGATCACCGACTCGCTGCGGTACTGGGCGGTCGAGATGGGCGTGGACGGCTTCCGGTTCGACCTGGCCGCCGCGCTGGCCCGCGGCAGCGACGACGTCGACATGCACCACCCGCTGCTCGCGGCGATCTCCCAGGACCCGTTCCTGAGCCGGGTCAAGCTGATCGCCGAGCCCTGGGACGTCGGCCACGGCGGCTACCAGGTGGGCAATTTCCCGCCGTTGTGGGCCGAGTGGAACGACAAGTACCGCGACACCGTGCGCGACTTCTGGCGCGGTGCCCGCCCGGACGTGGCCGAGCTCGGCTCCCGGCTGTCCGGCTCCTCCGACCTGTACCAGCGCGGCGGCCGCCGGCCCTACGCCTCGGTCAACTACGTCACCGCGCACGACGGCTTCACGCTGCGCGACCTCGTCTCCTACAACGCCAAGCACAACCTGGCCAACGGCGAGCAGAACCGGGACGGCACCGACGACAACCGGTCCTGGAACTGCGGCGTCGAGGGCCCGACCGCGGACCCGGCGGTCCAGGAGCTGCGGCTGCGCCAGCTGCGCAACCTGCTGGCCACCCTGCTGCTCTCCGCGGGGGTGCCGATGCTCACCGCCGGCGACGAGTTCGGCCGCACCCAGCAGGGCAACAACAACGCCTACTGCCTGGACGACCCGACCAGCTGGGTGGACTGGTCGCTGCTGGACCGGCCGCACTGGCGCGAGCTGCACGACCTGACCGCCCGGCTGATCCGGCTGCGCCGCGCGCACCCGGTGCTGCGCCAGCGCGCCTTCTTCTCCGGCCGGGCCAAGGTGCCCGGCGGCCTGCCCGACCTGACCTGGCTCAACCCCCGCGGCACCGAGATGACCGAGGCCGACTGGTACGCCCCCACCGCGGTGCTCGGCATGCTGCTGCGCGGCACCGCGATGTCCGAGCGCGACCAGCACGGCTGCCCGCTCACCGACGACTCCTTCCTGCTGCTGCTCAACGCCTCCGAGCAGCCGGTGGAGTTCGCCCTGCCGCCGGAGGGCGGCTTCGAGCTGCTGCTGGACACCGCCGGGCGCACCGGCGGAGCGCTCATGGCGCGATCCCTCCGTCTGCTGGGTCAGCACTCAAAAACCAGATGAGAAGTGACAGGGGCTGCGCCTACGCTCAACCGGATGGCCGAGACAGCTGCTCCCCCGCACCTCCAGCCCGCCGCCGGACCCACAAGGTCCACGGTGCGCTCCCTGCTCAGGCTCAGGTCCTACGCCCGCCCCATCCGGTGGCACCTGGCCGGCTCGGTGACCGCCGCCCTGCTGGCCTCCACCGCGGTGCTGCTGGTGCCGTTGGTGCTGGGCCGGATCGTCGACGGCCCGATCGCCCACCACGACCTGGCCGGCCTGTGGCCGCTGTTCACCCTGCTGGTGGTGCTCGGGCTGGCCGAGGCCGGGCTGTTCGGCCTGCGCCGGGTGCTGATCGCCCGTCCGCTCGGCCGGGTCGAGGCCGAGATGCGGGCCGACCTCTACGGCAAGCTGCAGCGGCTACCGGTCGCCTTCCACGACCGCTGGCCGTCCGGGCAGCTGCTCTCCCGGGCCACCTCGGACATGTACACCCTGCGGCTCTTCCTGGCCTTCCCGCTGGTCTTCCTGATCGTCAACTCGCTGATGTTCCTGTCCGGCAGCGCGCTGATGCTCTGGCTGGACTGGCGGCTCGGGCTGATCGCGCTGATCCCCTCGGTGCCGCTGATCCTGCTCTGCACCCACTTCGAGAAGGGGTACTCGGCCGCCTCCCGGACCGCCCAGGACCAGAACGGCGACCTGGCCACCGTGCTGGAGGAGTCGGTGCTGGGCATCCGGATCCTCAAGTCCTTCGGCCGCCAGCGCACCATGGCCCGGCACTTCCGTGAGCGGGCCGACCGGCTGCGCGGCACCGAACTGCGCAAGACCTGGATGCTGGCCGACCTCTGGGCGGTGATCGTGGGCCTGCCCGAGCTGGCGCTGGGCAGCGCACTGGCCGTCGGCGCGGTCCGGGTGGCGCACGACGAGCTGACCGCCGGCACCCTGATCGCCTTCCTCTCCACCGCGCTCGCGCTGCGCTGGCCGGTGGAGTCGATGGGCTGGCTGCTGGCCTACTCCAACGAGGCGAGCACCGCCGCCGACCGGTTCTTCGACGTGATGGACACCCCGGAGGAGGCGGCGCCCACCGAGCTGCCGGCCCCCCGCACCGCGGACGGCATCCGGCTCACCGGCGTCCGGTTCCGCTACCCGGACGCCCCCGCCGACACCCCCGACCTGCTGCGCGGCATCGACCTGCACATCCGCAGCGGCGAGACCCTGGCCCTGGTCGGCGCCACCGGCAGCGGCAAGACCACGCTGACCGCGCTGCTGCCCCGGCTCTACCGGGCCACCGCGGGCAGCATCACGCTGGACGGCCAGGACATCCGCCTGCTGCCGCTGCCCGAGCTGCGCAGCCGGCTCGCGGTCGCCTTCGAGGACCCGATCCTGTTCTCCGCCACGGTGCGCGAGAACGTGCTGATGGGCGCCCCGGAGGCGGACGAGCAGGCGCTGCGCCGGGCCCTGGCGGTGGCGCAGGCGGACTTCGTGCACCAGCTCCCGCAGGGCGTGGACACCGAGGTCGGCGAGCAGGGGCTGAGCCTGTCCGGCGGCCAGCGCCAGCGCCTGGCGCTGGCCCGCGCGGTGGTCGGCGACCCGGAGTTCCTGGTGCTGGACGATCCGCTCTCCGCGCTGGACGTGCGCACCGAGGCGCTGGTCGAGGCCGCGCTGCGCGAGGTGCTGTCCGGCACCACCGCGCTGGTGGTCGCGCACCGCCCGAGCACCGTGCTGCTGGCCGACCGGGTGGCGGTGCTGGCCGAGGGCGTGATCATCGCCGTCGGGCGCCACACCGAGCTGCTGGAGAGCTGCCCGCAGTACCGCGAACTGATGAGCGGGGCGATGGAAGAGAGTGTGACCCTATGACCACCGTGCTCGAACCCGCCGCGGTCGAGGACGAGGAGATCCCGGTCCCGCCGGGCGCGCCGCGCGCCCTGCTGCGCTCGCTGCTGCGTCCGCACCGCCGCCGGCTGGTCGTCGCCGGCCTGATGATCCTGCTCCAGCAGGCCGCCCTGCAGTCCGGCCCGCTGCTGGTGGCGCTCGCCATCGACCGCGGCATCCCGGCGCTGCGCCGGCACGACAGCGGCCCGCTGGTCGCGGTGATCGCCGCCTACCTGGGCTGCGCGCTGGTCGGCACCCTGCTGCAGCGCGCCTTCATCCGGCTCTCCGGCCTGCTCAACCAGGACATCCTGCTGGAGCTGCGCACCCGGATCTTCCGGCACGCCCAGCTGCTCGGCCTGGACTTCCACGAGCGCTACACCTCGGGCCGGATCATCTCCCGGGCCACCAGCGACGTGGACGCGCTGCGCGAACTGCTCAACGAGGGCCTGCAGGAGCTGCTCTCGGTCCTCCTCTCGGTCTGCTACATCGCCGTCATCCTGCTGGTGATGGACTGGCGGCTGGGCCTGGTCGCGCTGGTCTCGGTGCTGCCGATGTACCTGCTGGTGCGGATGTTCCGGCGCCGCTCCGGCCGGGTCTACCGGACCGGCCGCTCTGCGGTGGCCTCGGTGATCGTCCGGTTCACCGAGACGATGAACGGCATCCGTCCGGTGCAGGCCTTCCGGCGCGAGGGCGCCAACGCCGAGCTGTTCGCCCGGTCCAACCGGGAGTACACCCGGTCCAACGCCAACGGTCTGCTGGAGATGGCCCGTTACGTGGCCTCCTCGCGGGCCGTCGCGAACTGCTGGGTCGCCCTGGTGGTGCTGACCGGTGCCTGGCTGGTGACCGACGACAGCCTGGAACTGGGCGTGCTCACCGGCTTCGTGCTCTACCTGCGCCGGCTCTACGACCCGATCGACCAGCTGGCGATGTTCCTGAACAGCTACCAGGCCGCCGCCGCGGCGCTGGAGAAGATCGCCGGACTGCTCGCGCACGAGCCGTCGGTGGCCGAGCCGACCGCCCCGGTCGCGCTGCCGCCGAGCACCTCGGCCGGCCGGGAGGTGGCCTTCCGCTCGGTGGAGTTCGCCTACCGCAGCGGCAAGGTGGTGCTGCCCGCGTTCGACCTGGTGCTCGCCGCCGGCTCCACCACCGCGGTGGTCGGTGCCACCGGCGCCGGCAAGTCGACGCTGGCCAAGCTGCTGGCCCGGTTCTACGACCCGAGCGCGGGCACCGTCGCCCTGGACGGGGTGGACCTGCGCGAGCTGGCCGGGGCCGAGCTGCGCCGCGGCGTGGTGATGGTGACCCAGGAGTCCTTCCTGTTCTCCGGCACCGTGGCGGAGAACATCGCGGTCGGCCGCCCCGAGGCCACCCGGGACGAGATCGAGGCGGCCGCCAAGGCGATCGGCGCGCACGAGTTCATCACCGAGCTGCCGGACGGCTACGACACCGACGTGCGCAAGCGCGGCGGCCGGATCTCGGCCGGCCAGCGCCAGCTGGTCGCCTTCGCCCGGGCGCTGCTGGCCGACCCGGCGGTGCTGATCCTGGACGAGGCGACCAGCTCGCTGGACATCCCCGGCGAGCAGGCGGTGCAGCACGCGATGCGCACCGTGCTCGCCGGGCGCACCGCACTGATCATCGCGCACCGGCTGAGCACGGTGGAGATCGCCGACCGGGTCCTGGTGATGGACCAGGGCCGGATCGTGGAGGACGGCGCACCGGCCCGGCTCGTCGCGGGCGAGGGCCGGTTCGCCGACCTGCACCAGGCCTGGCGGGACAGCCTGGTCTGAGACCGCGTCAGCCGACGGTGAGCGCGGTGTCGTCGATGACGAACGAGGTTTGCGTCACGCCGCACCTGTCATGAAGGTGCTCAGGAAGTCGACCCACCCGACTTCCTGAGCACCCGTCAGTGGGCGGGGCGCGCCTAGCGCAGCACCCCCGCGTCCATCCCGGCCGTCGGGGCCGGCAGCGCCACCAGCCCGAGCTCGGCCGGCGAGGCGAGCAGCGGATGGGCCGGCAGCACCCGCACGGTGTAGCCGAACGGCCCGGTCCGGGTCAGCTCCAGGGTCCCCTCGTAGCGCTGGCACCCGTTCAGGTCGCCGCCGCCGACCGGCTTGAGCGACAGCAGCTCGGCCTCCCGGATCCGGTCCCGCTCGTCCACCGCGCCGGAGACCACCTGCACCTCGACGTCCTCGGCGGTCAGGCTGCCGAGCGACACCTGCACCCGCACCGCCAGCGAGGTGCCGAGCTCGGCCGCCTCGGCCACCGCCGCGTCCACGTGCTCCACCCGCACCGCCGGCCAAGCCTGGCGCACCCGGGCCTTCCAGTCGGCCAGCGCCTTGGCGCCGGGCCCGGCCAGCTCGCGCTGGGCCACCGCGGCCGGCGCGTAGAGCCGCTCCACGTACTCGCGCACCATCCGGCCGGCCAGCACCTTGGGCCCGAGGGTGGCCAGGGTGTGCCGCACCATCGCGATCCACCGGTGCGGCAGCCCGTCCGGTCCGCGCTCGTAGAACCGCGCCGCCACCTGGTGCTCGATCAGGTCGTAGAGCGCGCCCGCCTCGATCTCGTCGCGCTGGTCCTCGTCGATGCCCCGGCCGTCGGCGGTGGGGATCGCCCAGCCGTTGCGGCCGTCGTACCACTCGTCCCACCAGCCGTCCAGCACCGAGAGGTTGAGGCAGCCGTTGAGCGCGGCCTTCATCCCCGAGGTGCCGCAGGCCTCCAGCGGGCGCAGCGGGTTGTTCAGCCAGACGTCGCAGCCCGGGTACAGGTGCTTGGCCATCGCCATGTCGTAGTCCGGCAGGAAGACGATCCGGTGCCGGATCGCCGGGTCGTCGGCGAAGGCCACCAGCTGCTGGATCAGCCGCTTGCCGCCGTCGTCGGCCGGGTGCGCCTTGCCGGCCACCACGATCTGCACCGGCCGGGTCGGGTGCAGCAGCAGCGAGCGCAGCCGCTCCTGGTCGCGCAGCATCAGGGTGAGCCGCTTGTAGGAGGGCACCCGCCGGGCGAAGCCGATGGTCAGCACGTCGGGGTCGAGCACCGCCTCGGTCCAGCCGAGCTCGGCGTCGCCCGCCCCGCGCTGGCGCCAGGAGGCGCGCAGCCGGCGCCGGGCCTCCTCGACCAGCTGACCGCGCAGCTCGCGGCGGACGTCCCAGATCCGCGCGTCGTCGATCTGCTCCACCTCGCTCCACCGCTCGGCCCCGCCGACCGACATCGCCGCCTCGGCCCGCTCGGCGCCGATCTCGGCCGCCCCCAGGCGGACCACGGCCGGGTCGATCCAGGTCGGCGCGTGCACCCCGTTGGTGATCGAGGTGATCGGCACCTCGGCGGAGTCGAAGCCGGGCCACAGGGCACCGAACATGGTCCGGCTGACCTCGCCGTGCAGGGTGCTCACCCCGTTGGCCCGCTGCGCCAGCCGCAGGCCCATCGCGGCCATGTTGAACAGCTTGGGGTCGCCGCCCGGCCAGCTCTCCAGCCCCAGCGCCAGCACCTGGTCCACCGGCACCCCGCGCAGCGCGGCGTCGCCGCTGAAGTGGCGGGCCACCAGCTCGGCCTCGAACCGGTCGATGCCGGCCGGCACCGGGGTGTGCGTGGTGAACAGGGTGCCGGCCCGCACCGCCTCCAGCGCGGCGCCGAAGTCCGCGCTGCCGCGCTCGACCAGCTCCCGGATCCGTTCGATGCCCAGGAACCCGGCGTGCCCCTCGTTGGTGTGGAACACCTCGGGTTCGGCGTGCCCGGTCAGCCGGCAGAACGCCCGCACGGCGCGCACCCCGCCGATCCCCAGCAGCATCTCCTGGAGCAGCCGGTGCTCGCTGCCACCGCCGTAGAGCCGGTCGGTGACGTCCCGTTCGGCGGCCGCGTTCGCGTCCAGGTCGGAGTCGAGCAGCAGCAGCGGCACCCGGCCGACCTGGGCCTTCCAGACCTGCGCCACCAGTCGGCGGCCGGCCGGCAGCGCCAGCTCCACCCGGCAGGGCTCGCCGTCCGGCTCGCGCAGCAGGGTCACCGCCAACTCGTCCGGGTCGAGCAGCGGGTAGCGCTCCTGCTGCCAGCCGTCCCGGGTGAGCGACTGCCGGAAGTACCCGTGCCGGTAGAACAGGCCCACGCCGACCAGCGGCACGCCTAGGTCGCTGGCGGCCTTCAGGTGGTCGCCGGCCAGGATGCCCAGGCCGCCGGAGTACTGCGGCAGCGCGGCGGCGATGCCGTACTCCGGCGAGAAGTAGGCGACGGCCGCGGGCAGCGGCTCCAGCGACGCCACTTCCTGGTACCAGCGCGGGCCGCTCAGGTAGTCGTGCAGCTCGTCGGTGAGGTCGCCGAGGCGGCGCAGGAAGCGGCGGTCGGCGGCCAGCGCGGCCAGCCGCGGGGCGGGCACCTCGCCGAGCAGCCGGACCGGGTCCTCGCCGACGGACGCCCAGACCACCGGGTCGACGGAGCGGAACAGCTCCCTGGTCTCCGGGTGCCAGGACCAGCGCAGGTTAAGCGCCAGCTCGTGCAGGGGCTGCAACGGCTCGGGCAGGACGGTGCGGACGGTGAATCTGCGGATGGCCTTCACGGCCCGAAGCGTAAACCCGCGAGTGGGGCTGATGGGGCGTCAACTCTCGTAACACAGCTCCATTCGGGCGACAGATGAGATCGCGTCAGGCGCAGTCCGAAACATGGGGGGCGCACGGGGCGCACACCCTGGTGGGAGCGCACGCCCGGCTCGCGCGGGCCCCACGAACGGGCGGATCGGGGTGGCCGATCTGCTCCCCCGCACCACCACACCGGCCGCGAACCGAGTGGTAGCAGCCACGAACAGTGCGAGGATGGGCACAGGCCGCTGTCGCAGCGGGTCGGCATGGGTGGCGTACCCCCGTGCGGCGCGGTCGGTCCTCCGCGCTCGAATCCTTCCCCGACACTCCGTTAGCCCACTCGGCTCACTTGTCTCCCCGCAGGTGGGCCGACGCGTGTCCTCGTCACCGCCCCGGTCGTTGCCGGGGTGGGTCGGAATCGCCCTCAGGGCGTGCCGCGAGGCCGCGCGCCGGGACGCGCGCCGTCTCGCAGTTCCGGACCGCCGTGGCGCCGGACGACCGGCCGGTTCTCGGACACGGTGGTACGGGCAGGCTCCGGTCGCTCGTCAGTCCCCCACCCAAGTAGTCCTCTCCGGCGTCCCCGGCACTCGATCCGCCCCGGGACCGCCGCCGATCTCGGGCAGGAGTTTGACATGCACGGCGACACACGGAATCAGTCCGCACTGGTGTCCGAGGGGTTGGAGCCACCGACCGCGCAGGTGTCCGTTCCGGCCATAACGGAACCGGCCAGGGTGCGCTCCCCCCGAACGGCCGAAGCACCGTCAAAAACTGTCGCCCCCCGCCGGACCACCACCCGGCGCACCCCCGCCACCGCCAGCACGCCCCGCCCGGCCACCACGCGCCGGACGAAGGAGAACGACCCGATGATCGGCCGGATCCCCGTCCTCGACGTCGCCCCCCAGGTGGACGGCGGCCGCCGCCCCGCCCGCGCGGTCGAGGGCGAGACCTTCCTGGTCACCGCGACCGTCTTCCGCGAGGGCCACGACGCGGTCGCCGCCAACGTGGTGCTGCGCGACCCCAGGGGCCGCAGCGGCGGCTGGCTGCCGATGCGCGAACTCGCCCCCGGCACCGACCGCTGGGGCGCCGAGGTCACCCCGACGGCCCAGGGCCGGTGGAACTACACGGTGGAGGCCTGGAGCGACCCGGTCGCCACCTGGCGCCACCACGCCTCGGTCAAGGTGCCGGCCGGTCAGGACGTGGACCTGGTGCTGGAGGAGGGCGCGCTGCTGCTGGAGCGCGCCGCCGCCGGGGTCCCCAAGCGGGACGGTCGCCCGGCCGTGCTGCGCGCGGTGGACGCGCTGCGCGACGCCGCCCAGCTCCCGCTCACCCGGCTGGCCGCCGCCCTGGCGCCCGCGGTGACCGAGGCGCTCGCCCGCCACCCGCTGCGCGAGCTGGTCACCGCCTCCCGCCCGCACCCGCTGCAGGTGGAGCGGCGGCGGGCGCTGTACGGGTCGTGGTACGAGTTCTTCCCGCGGTCGGAGGGCGCGAGCCTGGAACCTGCGCGTTCGGGGACCTTCCGCACGGCGGCGGAGCGGTTGCCGGCGGTGGCGGCGATGGGCTTCGACGTGCTGTACCTGCCGCCGATCCACCCGATCGGACTGTCCTGGCGCAAGGGCCCGAACAACACGCTGACCCCGGGGCCGGAGGACGTCGGCTCGCCGTGGGCGATCGGCTCGCCCGAGGGCGGCCACGACGCCGTCCACCCCGACCTGGGCACCATCGAGGACTTCGACGC
>NZ_JBHYKG010000232.1:0-13919 GCF_042741245.1 Kitasatospora sp. NPDC058965 | reverse complement strand
GGCCCCGACCCTGCGCGGGTCGGGGCCGGCCGTCGGCCTGACGGGTGGTCAGCCCGGCGTCGCCGCGGCGAGCCGCCACACGCCCGGCCGGACCTCCAGGCCGGGCGCCGCCGGTTCGCCCGCCCGGTCCGCCCGCACGTCGCGCAGGATCCGGCGGGTGTAGGCGTCCAGCCGGCGGTCGCGCAGCCGGCGGGCCAGCTCCAGGCACTCGGTGAGCCGGCGCTCGGCCAGTGCCGCCCCGCCCGGCAGGGTCAGGGCCAGCAGGGCCAGCGCCCGCAGCGCGTCGTACCGCCCCCGGGTGTCCTCGTGCTCGGTGCTCACCGCCAGCGCGAGGTCCAGCAGGGCGGTGGCCCGCGGCCGGTCGCCCAGCCCGAGCTGGACGTCGCCCAGTCCGACCAGGATCCGGCCCAGTTGGCGCTGGTCTCCGGCCCGGGCCGCTGCCTGCCTGGCCTGCTGGTACAGGTCCTCGGCGGTGGCCAGGTACCCCTGCTGCCAGGCCAGGTCGGCCAGCGAGCGGAGCGCCCGGGCCCGCCCGCCCTGGTCCGCCAGGCGGTCGGCCGCGTCCAGCGCCAGGCGCTGCACCCGCTCCCAGTCCGCCCAGGCGGCGCAGGTCTCCAGGTAGCCGGTGAGGCTCTCCGCCAGGTCGGCGGCCAGCGCCCACAGGCCCGCGGCGTGCGCGGCGCGCAGCACCTCGTCCAGCGCCCGGCGCTCCCGGGCGAACCAGTCGAGCGGCCGGGCGCCGATCCGCCCGGTCACCGCGGCGGGTTGCGAGCGGCGGCCCGGGGTGATCAACTCGTCCGCCTCCGCGGCCCGTTCGGCGTAGGCCCGGCAGATCCGGCGCAGTGCGGCCGAGGCCGGACCGGACGCCGAGGTCCCGCCGGGCCCGAGCAGTTCCACGGCCAGCGGCCGCAGCAGCGCCGGCAGCCGGTACCGGTCGTGCAGGCCGCCCGCCCCGGCCCCGGCCGGGCGCAGCAGATCCGCGTGCACCAAGGCCTCCAGGGCCAGTTCGGCCTCCTCGGGGGGCAGGTCCAGGGCGGCCGCGGCCGCCCACAGCTCGAACGGCTGCGCGGGCAGCAGGCCGAGCAGCCGGAACGCCGACTGCTGCTCCCCGGGGGCGTCCTGGTACTGCGTCAGCAGGCGTTCCGACAGGTCGGGATCGCCCACCCGCAGGGTCGCCAGCCGGGTCCGCTCCCCGCGCAGCCGCTCGGCCAGCGTGGCCGTGGTCCAGTGCGGCCGGGCCACCAGCGCCGCACCCGCCGCTCGCAGGGCCAGCGGCAGGTGGTCGCACTGCTCGGCGATCGCCGCCGCCTCGCCGTCGGTGTCCGGCAACTGCAGCACGGCCCGGGCCTCGGCACCGTCCAGCACCCCGAGCACCAGCGGCGCCAGCCCGCGCAGCCCGGCCGGCGCCCGGCGGGCGACCACCAGGGCGATGGCGCCGGCGTCCAGCAGCGGCTGCACCTGGTCGGCGCCGGCCACGTGGTCCAGCACCAGCAGCAGCCGTCGCCCGCGCAGCAGTTGGGTGACCAGCGAGCGCAGTGCGGCCGGGTCGGCGGGCAGCGGATCGTGCATCCCGCCCAGCCGCAGGACCCGGACCAGTGCCTCCTCGGCACTGAGCGGGTGCCCGGGGTGCAGGTCCAGGTAGGCCCGGCCGTCCGGGAACAGCGGGGCGGCGGCGTGCGCGGCGGCCAGCGCCAGCGCCGTCTTGCCGACCCCGCAGGCCCCGGTCAGCAGCACCCCGGTGTGGTCCCGCGCCTCGGTCAGCAGCTCGGCCAGCCGGGCGAGTTCGGCCGTCCGGCCGGCGAAGGCGGGGTCGGCCGGCGGCAGCGCCTCGACCACCTGCCGGGGCAGCCGCGGCCCGGGTGCCGGGGCGCCGGCGGTGACCCCGGGCGGCAGCAGCAGCTCCGGGTCGGCGGCCAGGATCCGGCGCTGCAGCGTGCGCAGCGGCACGCCGGGCTCCACCGCCAACTCCCGGACCAGGGTGCGCCGGACCTCGGTGAACGCCTGCAGCGCGTCACCCTGGCGGCCGGCCCGGTAGAGCGCCACCATCAGGTGTCCGTGCAGCTCCTCGCGCAGCGGGTGCTCGGCGGCGGCGCTCTGCAGCTCGGCGATCAGCTCGGCGTGCCGGCCCAGTTGCAGGTCGGCCCGGAAGCGCTGCTCCAGCGCGGTGGTGCGCTCCTCGCCCAGCCGGCTGGCGATCCGCTCCAGCATCGGTCCCAGCGGGGTGCCGGCGAGCAGTTCGCCGCGCCACAGCGCCAGCGCGCTGTGCAGCAGTTCGCCGGCCTGCTCGTAGTCCTCGGCGGCCAGGGCCGCGCGGCCGGTGTGGTGCAGGCGCTCGAAGGCGGTCAGGTCGAGCTGGTCCGGATCCAGCCGCATCAGGTAGCCGGGGGCCCGGGTGAGCAGGGCGCGCCGCCCGTAGCCGGGGTCGGCGGCGTCCAGGAACTTGCGCACGTGCGAGACGTAGACCTGGAGCGTGGTGGCCGCGGTGCGCGGCGGCAGGTCGCCCCAGAGTTCGTGGATCAGGCGATCGGCGGAGACCACCTCGTTGACCCGGGCCAGCAGCGTGCCCAGGACCACCCGCAGTTTGGCGGCCCCCGGTGTCAGCGGTGTGTCCTCGGCGCCGTCCTGGTACAGCTCCAGCGGTCCAAGGATCCGGAACTTCATTCGTGTCCCCCCTTTCGGCTCCCTGGCCACTCTAGGAGTGCGGGGCGGCGCCGCTCACCGGCCGAGGGCTCGAACGAGGGTCCGCAAGCTGCCCTTTAGGGGTGCTGGGCACCCTGGCCGGGACAACGCTGACCGAGCGAGCACGACCAAGGGGGAACTGATGCGCGAGCCGTCGACTTTCACCGAGGTGGTCCGCGAGCGCGCCCAGGCCGCCGCCGACGCCCAGGCCCACGTCTTCCTGCGCGAGCGGGAGGGCGAGCTGGTGCCGGACACCAGCAGCTACGCCGACCTGGACACGGCCGCGCGGCGGATCGCGCACCGGATCCAGGGCTACGGGGTCAAGGGACAGCCGGTGGTCCTGCTCTACCCGGCCGGCCCCGAGTTCCTCCAGGCGTTCCTGGGCTGCCTGTACGCGGGCGCCGTCGCGGTGCCCGCGACGCTGCCGGGCGGCCACGGGCAGCTGGAGCGCCTGGGCGGCATCATCCGCGACACCCGGGCCACGCTCTTCCTCACCGACACCGCGCACGCCCCGGAGATCTCGCTCTGGCTGGCCATGGAGGGCGTGCCGGACACCGTCTGCCTGGCCACCGACACCGCGGGCTTCGGCGACCCCGAGGCCTGGCAGCCGGTCCGCACCGGCAGCGACGACCTGGCCTTCCTGCAGTACACCTCGGGCTCCACCGCGGACCCGCGCGGCGTGATGGTCTCGCACGCCAACCTGATCGCCAACCAGCAGGTGATCCAGCAGTCGATGGGCACCGACGAGCGCGACGTGCTGGGCGGCTGGCTGCCGCACTTCCACGACATGGGCCTGATCCTGCACCTGCTGCACCCGCTGTGGATCGGCGGCAAGGCGGTCCAGCTGTCGCCGACCAGCTTCCTCAAGCGCCCGGTCCGCTGGCTGCAGGCGATCTCCGACTACCGGGTGACCGCCGGCGGCGGCCCCAACTTCTGCTACGACCTGTGCCTGCGCCGGATCACCCCGGCCCAGCAGCAGGGCCTGGACCTGTCCAGCTGGCGGATGGCCTTCAACGGTGCCGAGCCGGTGCGCTCCAGCACCCTGGACGCGTTCGCCGCCCGGTTCGCCGAGAACGGCCTGCGCCCCGAGGCGCTCTACCCCTGCTACGGCCTGGCCGAGGCCACCCTGATGGTCTCCGGACCGGTGCCGGGCGAGGCGTACACCGAGCTGGCGGCCGACGCGGCCGCGCTGGAGCAGGGCCGGGTGGTCCCGGCCGCCGAGGGTGCGCAGACCCGCCCGGTGGTCTCGGTGGGCCGGGTGGTCGACCTGGACCTGCGGATCGTCGACCCGGTCAGCCGGGCCGAGCTGGGCCCCGGCGAGGTGGGCGAGATCTGGGTGGGCGGCGACAGCGTGGCCCAGGGCTACTGGCACCGCCCCAACGAGAGCCGGCTGACCTTCCACGCCACCGTCGAGCACCCGCTCACCCCGGTCGCCGGCGGCTTCCTGCGCACCGGCGACCTGGGCACGGTGGACGAGCAGGACCGGCTGTACATCACCGGCCGGCTCAAGGAGACCATCATCATCAACGGCCGCAACCTGTTCCCGCAGGACATCGAGTGGGCGATCCGCGAGCTCGGGCCGGCCTTCTCGTTCGGTGCCGCCTTCACGGTGGACGCCGGGGTGGAGCGGCTGGTGATCGTCCAGGAGGTGCGGGCGGGCGAGGCCGACTGGGCCCGGCTGCGCGAGAAGGCCACCGCCGTGCAGGCGCTGATCGGGCGGGAGTTCGCGATCCCGGCGGCCAACGTGCTGCTGGTCAAGCCCGGTTCGGTCTCGCGCACCACCAGCGGCAAGATCCGGCGGGCCCGCACCCGCGAGCGGTTCCTGAGCGGCGAGCTGACCGGGGCCTACGAGATCCTGGAGCCCGAGGTGCGGGCGCTGGTGCGGCCGAACGAGCTGGCCGGGCTCGGGGCGTGGCAGTGATGACCACCGCGGTGCGCCGACCCCTCGCCCAGCTGCCGGTCCCGGAGCGGGTGGCCCGGCTGGAGGAGCTGTTCGGCGACCCGACCGAGCCGGGCAACCCGGTCGGGTACACCCGGCTGCTGGAGGCCGACCGGCGGGCCCAGCTCTCCGGCGAGGCCGAGGACCTGCTGGACGAGTTCGGGATGAGCGCCGAGTACGTGCCGCTCGACCTGGGCGGCCGGCTGGACTCGGTCGACACCCTGGTGCGGGTGATGCGGCCGGTCTTCCGCCGCGACGTCTCGGTCGGCATGGGCTACGGCTTCATGTCCTTCATGGGCGCCAGCGACGTGTGGATGGCCGGCACCGAGCGGCAGCGCCGCCGGACGGCCGAACTGCTGCTGGCCGGCGGCAAGGTGTCCATCGCCCAGCACGAGACCGCGCACTCCAACGACCTGGTGCGCAGCGGCATCCGGGCCACCCCGGCGGGCGGCGGCTTCCTGCTGAGCGGCAGCAAGCCGATGATCAACAACCTGGGCCGGGCCGGGGCGGTGGCGCTGTTCTGCCGCGGCCACGAGCAGGGCAGCCGCAGCCACTCGGTGATGCTGATCGATCCGGCCGAGCTGCCGGGGGAGTTCACCGTCCGCCCGTACCCGCCGGCGGTCGGCATGCGCGGCTGCCAGTGGGCCGGCCTGGAGCTGGGCCAGCGCAACTGGGTCAGCCGGGACAGCCTGCTCGGCCCCGAGGGCAGCGGGCTGGCCACGGCGCTGCGCTCGTTCCAGATCAGCCGCACGCTGGCCGCCGCGCTGTCCGTCGGCGCGGTGGACGCGTCGCTGCGGATCGCGGTGCGCTGCCAGTACGAGGACGGCTCGCGGCCCTCGGCCCGCGAGGCGCTGGACCCGCAGCGCACCGCCGGCGCGCTCACCGGCGCCTTCGTGGACCTGCTGCTCTTCGACGCGCTGGCGATGGTGGCCACCCGGGCGGTGCACCTGCTGCCGGGTCAGACCAGCCTCTACTCGGCGGCGGTGAAGTACCTGCTGCCCCGGGTGCTGGGCAACACGATGTACGACCTGTCGATCGTGCTCGGCTCCCAGCTGTACGTGCGGGAGGGCACCCTGGGCGCCTTCCAGAAGCACCTGCGGGACCTCCAGGTGATCACCCTGGGGCACGCCGGGTCGGTCGCCTGCCAGGCCACCCTGCTGCCGCAACTGCGCGGCCTGGCACGGCACTCCTGGTTCAACGAGCAGGAGGCACCGCCGGAGCTGTTCCGCCCCGGCGACCCGCTCGGCCCGTTCCGCTACCAGGAGCTGGACATCGCCTCCGGCCACGACAGCCTGGCCGCGGTCCTGGTGGCGGTCGCCTCGGCACTGCCCGCCAACACCCCGCTGCTGCGGGTCTTCGCCACCCTGGTGCGGGAGTTGACCGAGGAACTGCGCGACCTGCGGGACCGCCTGCTGGCGCTGCCGGTGCCCGCGCACGGCACCCCGGTGGGGCCGGGCGCGTTCGCGCTGGCCGAGCGGTACACCCTGGTGCTGGCCGCGGCCGCCGTGGTCGGCGTCTGGTGGTGGCACCAGCAGGACGACCGCGACCCGTTCCTGGCCTCGCCCGCCTGGGCCGTGCTGGCCCTGCGCAAGATCGCCCGGGCGCTGGGCGCCCGGGTGCCCGAGGTGCCGGCCGAGTGCCAGACCCGGGTCCACCACGAGGTGCTGGCCCGGTTCGGCGACCGCCGCAGCTTCGACCTGTACAACACCCCCGTCGCCGGCTGAGCCGAAGGAGTTGCCGATCATGCACGAGACGATCATCGGGAAGGACGCGGCCGAGGCCGCGATGCGCGAGTGGCTGGTCCAGCGGCTCTCCGGGTACCTGGGCAAGTCCGCCGTCGAGCTCGACCCGCAGGTGCCGCTGGCCGAGTACGGGATGAGCTCGGTGGACGCGCTCAGCCTGTGCGGCGACCTGGAGGACGAGCTGCGGATCTACGTCGACCCGATCCTGGTGTGGGAGCGGCCGACCGTCGACGAGCTGGTGGTGCACCTGGCCGCCCTGCAAGCAGGTCCGGTCGGAGTGGACGACTGATGCCCGCCGTCGCGATCGTCGGCCTGGACTGCGCCTTTCCCGGCGCACCCGATCCGGAGGCGTACTGGGACCTGCTGATGCGCGGTGCGGACGCGGTCGGCCCGATCCCCGACCAGCGCTGGGACCCGCGCGAGGTGCCCGGCGGCAGCCGCGGGGCGATGACCGCGGGCGGCTTCCTGGACGCCGCGGACGTCTTCGACAACGCGTTCTTCGCCATCGCCCCGCGCGAGGCGGCCGCGATGGACCCGCAGCAGCGGCTGCTGCTGCAGTGCGCCTGGCGCGCCCTGGAGGACAGCGGCCGGGCCCCGCGCTCGCTGGCCGGGCAGGGCGTCGGTGTCTTCGTCGGCATGATGGGCAGCGAGTGGGCCCAGCTCCACCTGCCCGACCACACCCGGGTGAACGCCCAGTTCGGGGTCGGCAGCACCGGCGCGATGGCCGCCAACCGGATCTCCCACCACCTGGGCCTGACCGGGCCCAGCCTGGTGGTGGACACCGCCTGCTCCTCCTCGCTGGTCGCGGTGCACCTGGCCGTCAACTCGCTGCTGTCCGGCGAGTGCGACCTGGCGCTGGCCGGTGGGGTCAACCTGGTGCTCACCCCCTCGCTCGGGGTGGTCTACGGGCACCTGGGCCTGGCCTCCGCGCAGGGCCACTGCCTGCCGTTCGGGGCCGAGGCGGACGGCATCGTGCGCAGCGACGGCGTCGGCCTGGTGGCGCTGCGCCGCCTGGAGGACGCGCTGGCCGACCGGCAGCCGGTGCACGCCGTGATCCGCGGCACCGCCGTCAACCAGGACGGGCGCAGCAACGGCATCACCGCGCCCAACCCGTGGGCGCAGCAGGCGGTGCTCGAAGCCGCCTACCGCAGAGCCGGGGTGACGGCCGATCAGATCCGGTTCGTGGAGACGCACGGCACCGGCACGGTGCTCGGCGACATGCTGGAGGCCCGGGCACTCGGCCTGGTGCACGGGGTGGAGCGCGAACTGCCGTGCGCGATCGGCTCGGTCAAGGGCAACCTGGGCCACACCGAGGGTGCGGCCGGGATCGCCGGACTGATCAAGGCCGCATTGAGCCTGCGTCACCGGATGGTGCCGGCCAGCCGGTTCGGCCACCAGGAGAACCGTCAACTGCGCCTGGCGGACCGGGGGCTGAGCCTGCTGAAGGCACCGCTGCGGCTGGCACCGGGCGAGGTGCTGGCCGGGGTGAGCAGCTTCGGCATCGGCGGCACCAACGCGCACGCCGTGCTGGCCGCGCCGCCGCGCCCGGAGCCGGTGCGCCGTCCGCGCCGCACCGACGGCGCGGTGGGCTGCGGAGTCTTCACGCTGACCGGCGACACCCCCGAGGCGCTGCGCCGCAACCTGGCCGCCGCCGCCGAGTCGATCGGCCGGCGCCCGCGCGGCGAGGCCGCGTCGCTCTGCTGGAGCAGCAACCGGGTCAAGACCGGCTTGGCGTACCGGGCCGCGGTGGTGGCCGGCGACACCGTGGAGCTGGCCGGCAGGCTGCGTGCCGCCGCCGAGGACGAGCTGCTGCGGGCCGGCATCGCCGAGCGCCCGGGGCGCAAGCCGGTCACCGTCTTCCTGTTCAGCGGCGAGGGCGCGGCGTGCGCCGGGATGACCGCCAGGCTGTACGGCGAGCACGAGGTCTACCGCCGGCTGCTCGGCGAGGCGGACGCGGCGCTCGGCCCGTACCTGGGTGTCGGGGTGCGCGACCTGCTGCTGGCCGGCGACGAGCGCGCGGCGCGCGGCGCGCTGGCCCGCCCGGCCCAGTTCGCGGTCGGCTACGCGCTGGCCGGCACGCTGCGCGAGCTCGGCGTGCAGCCGGCCGGGGTGCTCGGCCACGGGGTCGGCGAGTACGCCGCCGCCGTGCACGCGGGCGCCCTGGACCTGGACGCCGCCGCCCGGCTGCTGGCCGCGCACGCGCTGCCCGAGCGCGCCGACTTCGCCTCGGTGGCCGGCACGGTCACCCCGGCGGTGCCCGCGCTGCCGTTCGCCTCCACGCTGCGCGGCCGGCTGCTGCTGGACGAGGAGCTGGACGCCGCCTACTGGAGCGCCCAGGCCTTCACCGCGGTCCACTTCCACGAGGCCTTCGCCGCGCTGAACGAGTCGCTGGCGCCCACCCACGTGGTGGAGATCGGTGCCCGGATCGACCTGCTGGACCAGCTGGCCGGGGCCGACCTCGCCGAGGGCGGCCGACTGCTGGCCGCCTCGCCCGGCCCGGACGCCGGCGCGCGGGCGCTGGCCGAGCTGGTCGCCGAGCTCTACCTGGCGGGCCTGGACCCGGCCTGGGAGGCCTGCTACCCGGCCGAGCAGCGCACCCTGGAACGGCTGGTGCCCTACGCCTTCAGCGCCGAGACCCGGTACTGGAAGCGGCCCTGGGCCAGCCCGCAGCTCGCCCCGCAGGCGCCGCCCGCCGCCGCCCCCGCCGCCGCCCCGCGCACCATCGCGCAGAGCGCGGCGGCCGCCCGGCCGGAGGACCAGGTCACCCGGCTGGTGATCGAGGCGGTGCGGGAGGTCGGCGACTACGAGGCGCACCGGGTGACCCCGGCCACCCGCCTCTACCAGGACCTCGGATTCGACTCCGTGATGCTGATGCAGCTCAAGGACGTGCTGGAGGCCCGGATGCCGCAGATGGCGGACATCTCGGTGCAGCAACTGCTGCCGGCGCTGAACTCGGTCGCCACCATCGCGGAGTTCCTCAACGAGTGGATCACCGTCCAGGTGGCCGTAGAGCCTGTCGGAAGGAGTTAGCGATCATGAGTCAGAAGCCGACCTACCTCGCCGGTGTCGGCACCGCCCTGCCGGGCAAGCCCGTGGACAACACGGAGCTCGGCAGGCACTTCGGGGTCAGTGACGAGTGGGTGGACATCTTCGTCGGCACCAGAACCCGCCACTTCGCCCGTGACCTGGAGACCGGCGAGGTGCGGTACCGGCTGGCCGACCTGTGCGCCGAGGCCGGCCACTGGGCGCTCGAGTCCAGCGGCCTGAGCGGGGCCGACATGGACTTCCTGGTGGTCTCCAGCACCACCCCCGACACCCTGCTGCCCACCACCGCCACCGAGGTGGCCGACACCCTGCAGTTCAACCACCTGCCGGTCTACCAGGTCCAGGCGGGCTGCTCCGGAGCGGTCCAGGTGCTGGAGCTGGGCCGGTCGCTGATCGCCGCCGGGCACCGGCACGGCCTGGTGATCGGCGGCGACGTGACCAGCAAGCACCTCGACGTGCGCAAGAACATCAGTCGTCTGCCCACCGACGAGCTGGTGAACTACGTGCTGTTCGGGGACGGGGCCGGGGCCGCGGTGCTCAGTTCGGAGCCGGTGGGGGAGCGGGTGGCGCTGCGCGCGGTGCTCAACCGCTTCACCGGGCGCGGCCGGCCGATCGGCCAGGTCGTCGACTGGTACGGCGCGGCCGACCGGGACACCGAGCGGCCGATGCTCTACGAGGACTACAAGGCGATCGAGGAGAGCCTGCCGCAGATGTCGGTGGAGATCCTCTGGGAGCTGCTGGACGGCCTCGGCTGGTCGGACGCGGACGTGGACTACCTGCTGCCGCCCCAGCTGTCGGGCCGGATGACCCAGCGGATCGTCGACCACCTGGGCCTCGAAGGGGTCAAGGAGGTCTCCTGCGTGTCCGCCACCGGCAACACCGGCAACGCCATGCCCTTCCTGCAACTGGCGGAGCTGATGCCGCTGCTGAAGGAGAACCAGCGGGCGCTGGCGATCGTGGTGGAGTCCAGCAAGTGGATCAAGGCCGGCCTGGCCCTGGAGCGGATCTGATGGCGGCGCGGACGGGACCGGGGCTGCCGCCGGTGATCCCCGAGGCCCGGCTGGTCCGGCACCGGGACGACGACTGGTCCGGGGTGGTCGAGGACCTGGCCACCCGGGGCACCGTGCTGATCCACGCCCGGCTGCCGCACTGGCGGCCGCCCGAACCGGAGGGGCCCGAGCTGCGCCGGCTGCTCGGGCGGGACTGGACCAAGTACCTGGACATCGCGCACGCGCAGCTGCGCGACCGGTTCGCCGCCACCCGGCTGCTGCTCAAGTACGCGGCCGGCAAGTCGCTGGGCGCGGGCGACCCGGCCGACGTGGAGCTGAGCTACGGCCCCACCGGGCGCCCGTACCTGCGCGGCTGCGACCAGGTGGACGTGAGCCTGAGCCACACCGACGACCTGCTGCTGGTCGGGCTCACCACCCGCGGCCTGATCGGGGTGGACGCCGAGCGGGCGGACCGGCAGCTCTACGCCAAGGGCATGGGCCGGCACGTCTGCACCCAGGACGAGATGCGGCTGCTGGCCGAGGAGGTGGGCCGCGGCCGGGACGCCAACCAGGCGCTGCTGCGCCTGTGGACGCTGAAGGAGGCCTACAGCAAGGCGATCGCCCAGGGCATGGCGTTCCGGTTCACCGAGTTCGGCTTCGGTCCGGACGACCGGCCGGTCCAGGTGAACCGGCCGGACGGCACCCCGGGCACCGACCAGGAGTGGGGGTTCCGCACCTTCCGGCTGGACGAGTACGTGGTCTCCGCCGCGGTGTACGACGCCGGCTTCGGCCGGCTGCGGCACACCGACTTCGACAACATGCTGGACGAGGAGGCGGTCGCCGCGATCGCCGAGGAGCTGGCCCGACAACGCGGCTGACGCGCCGTCAGAAGTCCTGCACCACCGTCGCGCCGGCCTGTGCGACGGTGCGTCCGTGCTGGGTCAGGGTCAGGGTCAGGGGCACCACCGGGCGACCGGCGGTGTCCCGCTCCAGCACGCCCGGCAGCACCGAGCAGCGCAGTGGCAGGTCGGGCTCGGCGTAGCCGCGGTGGTGCATCCGCACGCCCGCCAGCGTGCTGCGCTCCGGGTCGAGCCCGCGCACCTGCCCCGCCGCCAGCAGGGCGGCCTGCCGCACCGCCTCCAGCAGCAGCAGGCCCGGAGTGTGCTGCTGCTCGGGGAAGGCCGGGTGCGACTCGGGCACCAGCACCTGGGTCACCAGGCGCGGCCCGGTCAGCAGCGCGGGCTCGGCGACCAGCACGTTGGCCGGCTTGCCGCGCCCGACCAGCAGCGGCGCCACCGGTTCGGTGGACAGCCGGGGCGGGTCCTCCGCGTCCTGCTGCTGGAGCAGGGCCAGCGCCCGGCCCCGGCTGAGCCGGCTGTAGCTGCGCGACAGCACCGGGGTGAGGAAGACGATGTCCGCCGAACCGGTGCAGCAGGGCGCGCCGTCCATCTCCAGCTCGTAGTGGAAGGCCAGACTGCGCGGCGCGCCGCCGAACTCGTGCACCGGCAGCACCCGCAGCCGGGTGGTCAGCCGGTTGCCCGCGGGTTCCACCCGCCAGTGGTCCAGCTCGGTCACCGCGAGGTCGAAGCGGTAGCAGAGCCCGGTCCGCGCGGCGGCGATGCCGAAGTACCGCTGACCGACGAACTCGCCCAGTTCGCCGATCAGCTCGGCCACGACCTGGAGGTCGTGGAAGGTACCGGGACCGTCGTTGAAGAGCGGATGGTGGTCAGGCATCCGGCCGGCCAGGGTGAAGCGTTCCTCACCGGTGGACGGCGTCTCCAACAGGTAGCGGTCCCAGTCGGGCGACTGGTGCACCAAGTGGCGGATCGCCGTGCCGCGTTCCAGCACGTCCCCGAGTCCGTCCTGCAGCATGGCTCCTCATCTCACTGCTCGTGCGCCCCTGCTCGCCATGGTGCCCGCGGGGCGGGCGCCGCGGCACTGCGCGCCGGTGTCAGCTAGTGGCCAGGCAGGCAGTGACATCCTCCTCCAGCAGGCCGAGTTGGGCCGCCCGGGCGCCCGCCTGGAAGCGGCTGGTGGCGTTCAGCTCGTCGGCGATCTCGGCGATCAGCCGGCGGCAGGTGCGCACCGACATGCCGAGCCGGCGGGCCACCAGCTCGTCCTTGTGGCCCTGGCTCATCAGCCGCAGGATCGACCGCTTCAGGTCGTCGCCCACCGGCTGCGGGACGGAGTTCTCCGGCTCGAACGGGGTGGCGTGCTGCCACAGGTGCTCGAACACCCCGCAGATGAAGCCGACCAGGTTGGGCTCGCGGATCACCAGGGCGCCGCGGCCCGGGTCGCGCAGGTGCTGCTCGGGCAGGAAGGCCACCTCCCGGTCGTAGACGATGACCCGGTCGATCACCTCGTCGGTGGTGCGGATCTCGGCGCCCTGGGCGCTCACCTCGCGGACGTAGGAGGCCTTCACCAGGTCGGTGCGGGCCGTGTGCTGGTAGATGGTGCGCAGCCGCACGCCGCGGTCCAGGGCGGCCAGCATCGGGTTCAGGATGCCGGACAGCTGCTCGGTGGCCAGGTTGCCCGGCTGGACCGCCAGGATCTCCCGACGGGCCGTCATCCGGTGGGTGTGCAGCATCGAGCGGACCGTCTCGGCGTTGGTGATCAGGTCCAGGTCGTCGATCCGGTTCCGCTGGCGGCGGCCCTCGAAGTAGGCCGGCATCAGCGACAGCACGGTGGAGCGGATCGAGGTGACGGCCTGCTGCAGGCCCAGGATCTGGTTCTCCACGGTGCCGGTGAGCTGGGCGGCGGCCGCGTCCGGGCTGACCGGCGTGAGCACCTCCGGGTCGCCCGGCATCTCCTGCAGCAGCCGCAGCTCCAGCAGGGTGTCGCGGGCCCGGACCACCGCGGGCAGTGGCAGGCCGAGCGCCCTGGCCACGTCGCCGGCGATGAACCGCCCGGTCTGGGCGGCCTGCCGGTACGCGGACGCGCTCACCTCGTCCAACTGCGCGAAATCCGGGTCGATCTCCACGGGTTCGACCATGCCTCTGATCCCCCTCGGGCGTATAGGCGGTTGCCAGACCGGACGGATAACGTGCCAGGCAACTAGGAGCCAGCGCGGAATCCTTGAGTCACCCGTGGCCGACTTGCCACAGTAAGAATGATGCAGTCGGTCCTATACCGGGCCTCTAGTCGGTCGATAACCGTCCACCACAGCGAGGAAGAACCATGCCTGAGCTCAGTGAACCGGCCCCGTGGAGTGCGACCGCAGGCGCGGGGGACGACAGCTGGCCGTGAGCCGGCCGGTAATTCCGCGCGGTTTCCGCGCCGTCTCGCACCCGGCCTTTTCGTGGTCGGCCCTTTCGTGCCCGGCCGCTTCGCGGTCGGCCTCTTCGCGGCCGAACCGAGTGCCGAACCGAGTGCCGTGCCGAGTGCCGTGCCGCCGGCCCGGCGGAATCCAGGATCCAGCCGAACCCAAGCGACGCGCAAGAGGGCCCGGGCAGACTCGTCGTCGAGCCGCCTGGGCCCTCCCCCGTCCCGGCGCGGGCCGAACCGCGGCCCCGGAATCCTCCGTTC
>NZ_JBHYKG010000231.1:0-14048 GCF_042741245.1 Kitasatospora sp. NPDC058965 | reverse complement strand
GCTCAGTGGGTACCTCGTACCGATCTCTCAGGTGCAGATCGGCGAGCTCTCGACGTCCGACACGACGGTGTTGCCGCTGTCGGTCGCCCAGGCGCGGGCCCACCAGCAGCCCATCGTGGTGTCGAGCGAGCCGTTCTGCGGGGCGATGTACGCCCAGTTCGAGCTCGGGCCGACGACCTGGCTGGCCGCGTAGCCGTCCCAGCTGATCGGCGAGGTCCTGGTCTGCGACCAGCCCTGCTGCACGTAGAACCGGATGTCGGTCTGCGGCGAGAGCACGTACGCCTCGGCCTGCCAGACCCAGTCGTTGGCCCCGTCGTAGCCGTACCAGTAGTGGATGCACGGGTTGATGGCGACGCCCTTGTAGTTCGAGTAGTAGTTCCCCGTCGCGCGGCAGGCGTAGTCGGGCCAGCTGGCGGCCTGCGCGGCGGGCGCGAGCACCGCGGTCACGCTGAACAGCGCGCCCAGCGAGGCCAGGGCGGCGGCGATCCGGACGGTGATGCGGCGGTTCGTCTTCACGGTCGGGTGTTCCTCTCGGATTCGGCTGGTTCGGTGGGTTCGGCGAACTCGGTGCGCTCAATGCGGGAAGCCGGTGATCGAGAGCCTGTGGCCGCCCTCGGCTGTCTTCTCGGGAACACGAGAAGCATCCCGTGCCCGCCCATGGCTGTCAGCGGTCGGGCACTGGCACCAACGTGCCTGGCGCGTAGCGGTCAGCCCGGGCGGTACGCGATCATGGGCGGGCCACGAGGGGGAGCGGGGGAGCGCGATGGACGGCAACACGGTGGCGCTGCTGGTCGCAGCGGTGGGCGTGCTGGGGACGCTGTCCTCGCCGGTGATCAGCCAGCGGCTGTCGGCCCGCACCAAGCGGGAGGAGGCCGCGATGCAGCGGGCGGATGCCGAGGCGGTGCGCGAGCAGGCCCGCCGGGAGGCGGTGGTGGCGGAGCGGAAGGCGGCGTACATCGCCTTCAACGCGGCGTCGCGGCGGTACCGGGTGGAGATGATGAACTACCTGCACGCGGTGGACGCCGAGTTGGCCGGCGACCTGGACCGCGCCGAGCTGCGCGAGGCCCGGCGGACCTACTCGGCCTGCTTCGCCGAGGTGCAGATCCTCGCCACGGACGAGGTGCTGGCGAGCATCGAGGAGATCAGCGGCCGGCTGTCCCGGGCGTACCTGGCGATCAAGCGACTGGAGAACGGCGCCCCGGACCCGGGCTGGTCCTTCGACGAGACTCGCGGGTTCCTGATCGGGGCCTGGGACCACTGGCTGGCGATGCGTCAGGTGATGCGCGCCGAACTGGGCCTGGACGAGCGACCGTTGCTCTGATCCCGGTCAACTCCCGGCGGACTCCCCGGCGTTCTCCCCGGCGACGGCCCGGAACGTCCCGGCCGCGGTGAACGCGTCGGTGATCGGTGCGACGAGCGAGGCGAGGCGGCGGGCCCCGGCGTTGCCGATCGGCGCCCACAGCGCGGCGCAGTGCGCGTCCGTCTCGACCTCGATCCGCTCGCGTGCCGCACGGCCGGTGTCGGTGAGCGCGGCACCGGAGTCGAGCCAGCCGCGCGCGACGAGGCGTGCCGTCGCGGCGCTCCACTGCGCGTCGTCCCACTGGCGGGTGGCCCGGGCGAGCGCGGTCGGCAGGCGACCGGTCGCGGTGTGCAGGACCAGGCAGTCGCACGGTCCGAGGCCGTTGTCGGCGAGGACGACGAGATGGGCGTCGCCGCGCCACTCGCGCACCACCGTGAGCTGCTGCCAGAGCGCGACGAGGGGATCGGGCGGCAGCGGGACCGAGGCGTTCGCGGCGGCCAGCACCTTGCCGGCGTAGTCGGCGCCCGCGACCACCGGGTCGATCAGCGAGCGCGCCTCGGCCAGCCGGTCGTCCGGGAGGTGGACGCCGACCCGCCGCATCGCCCGTCCGGCGGCCCGGAAGCGGGCGGCCTGCCAGCGCTCGGGCGGCGCGGCCCGCCACACGCCCGCCATCGCCCGCACGGCCCGCGGGCTGAAGTTGTAGAAGGCCGCGAGGGTGACCTGCCACGGGACCGCGCCCAGCGCGGCCGACCGGAAGGCCAGGTACGCCGGCCCCCGGTCGGTCACGCCGAGCCCGGCCGCCTCCTCGGCGCTCTCGGGGGCGAGGTAGATGAACAGGTGGGCGGCGCTGACGGCGCGGCTGACGTCGCCGACGGCGGTCAGGTCCATCGGGCCGTCGCCGGGGCGGGCGGAGTCGGGGCGGGTGTCGAGGTGCATGGCGGTGGTGCCTCCGGGAGTCGGGCGGCGCTGTGCTGTGGGCAGGTCCCGAATCGACGGTAACACGGATAATCGATTATCTGGCGGATCGTCTAGGATGGGCGCGTGACTCAGACGGCGCACCCCCCGACCCCGCCGGGGAAGCTGATGCTCTCCGAGCAGGTCTACGCCCACCTGCGGGACGCGATCATGCGCGGGGACCACGCCCCCGGCAGCCCCCTCAAGCCGCAGGACCTCGCCAGGGAGCAGGGCGTGAGCCTGGCCGTGGTGCGCGAGGCGCTCGTGCGGCTGGTCGGCGAGGGGCTCGCGGACCGGCTGCCGAACCGCGGTTTCGCGGTCCCGTCCTTCTCCGACCGCCGCTGGCAGGAGATCGCCGAGGCCCGTCGGACCGTCGAGCCGCTGGTGCTGCGGATGGCGGTCGAGCGCGGCGACCTCGACTGGGAGGCACGGGTGCGGGCCGCGCACCACCGGCTGGCCCGCACCCCGGCGTACCTGCCGGAGGCGGGCGGGCACTACACCGAGGCCTGGGCCGAGGCGCACCGGGTCTTCCACCGCACGCTGCTGGAGGGGTGCGGCAACCACGCGCTGCTGGAGACGTTCGACCGGATGTGGACGGCGAGCGAGCTGGCCCGCCGCTGGTCGGCGCACCGCACCCCCGACCGGGACGGCATCGAGGAGCACCGCAGGCTGGAGGAGGCGGCGCTGGCCCGCGACGCCGACACCGCGGCCGCGGTCCTGGCCCGGCACCTCACGCTGACCGCGGCCGCCCTGACCGAGGACCCGGCCGCCGCTCCCTGACCGGGGGCTCCGGCGCCGCTCCCCGAACGCCACGGTGCGCGGGCCGTCCGGGAGCGGTCCCGGACGGCCCGCGCGGGACCGGTGACGGTGCGTCAGCCCAGCAGCGACCCCATCCACTCCTCGATCCCCGCCACCGAGCGGGGCAGCGCCCCCGACATCAGCCGCGCGCCGTCCTCGGTGATCACCAGGTCGTCCTCGATCCGCACGCCGATGCCGCGCAGTTCGAGCGGCAGCGTCTCGTCGTCCGGCTGCAGGTAGAGGCCGGGCTCGACGGTGAGCACGTGGCCCACCTCCAGCACCCCGTCCAGGTACGTCTCGCTGCGCGCCTTGGCGCAGTCGTGCACGTCCATCCCGAGCATGTGGCCGCTGCTGCACAGCGTGTACCGCCGGTACAGGCCCGACTCGGCCGACATCGCCTCGTCCGCCGAGACCCGCAGCACGCCCCAGTCGGCCAGGCCCTCGGCGATCACCCGCATGCCGGCCCGGTGGAAGTCGCGGAAGCTGGCGCCGGGGCGCAGCGCGGCGATCCCGGCGTCCTGGGCGGCCAGCACCAGCTCGTAGACGTCCCGCTGGACCGGGGAGAAGCGGCCGCCGAGCGGCAGCGTGCGGGTGATGTCGGCGGTGTACAGGGTGTCCGTCTCGACGCCCGCGTCCAGCAGCAGCAGGTCGTTGCGGTCGAGCCGGCCGTCGTTGCGGATCCAGTGCAGCACGTCCGCGTGGGCCCCCGACGCGGCGATGGTGTCGTACCCGGTGCCGTTGCCCTCGGCCCGCGCCCGCAGGTTGAAGACGCCCTCGATCCACCGCTCGCCGCGCGGGTGGCGCAGCGCGGCGGGCAGGGCCCGCACCACGTCCTCGAAACCGGCCGTGGTGTGGTCCACCGCCAGCTGCAGCTGCTCCACCTCCCAGGCGTCCTTGACCAGCCGCAGCTCGCTGAGCAGCGTGGACAGCCCGTCGGACAGCTGCAGCAGCGAGTCCACCACCGGGTCCACCCCGGCCAGCACCCGCACCCCGCGGCCGGGCTGAGCACCCGTCAGCAGCTTCTCCAGCTCGTCCAGGTGGGCCGCGCGCACCCCGGTGAGCTGCTCGGCCTCCTCCAGGTCCGGCCGCCGCCCGACCCAGAACTCCCCGTAGCGACGGTCCCGGAAGAACTCGCCGTTGCCGCCGTCGCGCGGCGAGCGCGGGCGCAGGTAGAGCACCGGCTCGTGCCCCTCGACCCCGGTCGGCTCCAGCACCAGGACGTGGCCGACCTGGTCCTCGCCGGTCAGCCCGGTCAGCCAGCTGTAGGCGGAGTGCGGCCGGAACCGGTAGTCGCAGTCGTTGCTGCGCACCTTCAGCTGGCCGGCCGGAACCACCAGCCGCTCGCCGGGGAAGGCCGCGGAGAGCCGGGCCCGGCGTCCGGGCAGGGCGGCGTGACCGGGCACCCGCTGCTCGGCCGGCAGCGGGCTGGGCGCCCAGTTGGTGCCCATGAAGGCGGCCAGGGCGGGGGAGACGGGCAGGTCGTGGCTTCCGGTGTTGAGCGGCTTCGAGGCCTGCGAGGCGGAGGTCATGGGGGCTCCTGAGCTGCGGTGATTTCGGTGGGTGCAGGGTGAGTTGACGGTCCGTTCGGACACAGGTGGGTAACGGGACCGGCAATCTCTTGCTAGTGCAATTTCACATTACTATGTTACGGGTCACACCTCAGAAGCGGCTAGTCCCAGCCCGGCACCGGTGCCACACCCCGGATCCACCCGCGGACACCCAGTCCTCCCAGCACGGAGTTGCACATGACCAGGCGTACCCATGTCGCCCTCGCGGCGGCGATCACGGCGGCACTGACCCTCTCCCTCGGCGCGTGTTCCAGCACCAAGGGCAGCGGCGACAACGGCTCCGGCGACGGCAAGGGAATCACCACGGCCGGCGACGGGATCATCGGCGGGACGCCGGTCAAGGGCGGCACCCTGCACATCCTGTCCAACCAGGACATCTCGCAGCTCGACCCGGCCCGCAACTGGACCGAGCCGGAGATGGACTTCGGGATCCGCCTGCTCTACCGCACGCTGACCACCTTCAAGGCCGCGCCGGGCAAGGACGGCCTGCAGATCGTCGGCGACCTGGCCACCGACACCGGCCAGTCCAGTGACGGCGACAAGACCTGGACCTTCCACCTGAAGGACGGGGTCAAGTACGAGGACGGCACCCCGATCGTCTCGCAGGACATCAAGTACAACGTCGAGCGCTCCTTCGACCCCGACCTGTCCGGCGGCCCGGACTACGCCAAGAAGTACCTGGTCGCCCCGGCCGACTACAAGGGTCCGCTGAAGGGTTCCGAGCTCGGCAACGACTCGATCGAGACGCCGGACGCGAAGACCATCGTGTTCCACCTCAAGCGCCCGGTGGCCGAGTTCGGTTACACCGTCACGCTGCCCACCTTCGCCCCGGTGCCCAAGGCGCACGAGGGCGGCACCACCTACGGCAACCACGTCTTCTCCTCCGGTCCCTACAAGGTCGAGACCTACGACCGCGGCAAGCAGTTGACGCTGGTCCGCAACACCAACTGGGACCCGGCCACCGACACGGTCCGCAAGGCCTACCCGGACAAGATCGTGATGGACCAGTCCGGCAGCCCCGAGGGCATCGCCGACCGGATGATCGCCAACCAGGGCGACGACCAGAGCGCCATCATGTACGCCGACCTCTCCTCGGCCAAGGTCGCCGACGTGATCACCAACGCGGACGTCAAGGCCCGCCTGGTCAGCGAGAACGAGAACTGCACCGCCATGGTCACCATGGACACCCAGAAGGCGCCGTTCGACAACGTGAACGCCCGGCTGGCGGTGGAGTACGCGATCGACAAGGAGGCCTACCAGTCCGCCGTCGGCGGTCCGGCGCTGGCCGACTTCGCCACCACCTACCTGCCGCCCGCGCTGACCGGCGGCACCTCGGTCGACCACTTCAAGATCCCGGCCGCCGGCGACCCGGACAAGGCCAAGCAGTACCTGGCCCAGGCCGGCCTGGCCAACGGCTTCGCCACCGAGATCACCGTGTCCAACGGCCAGAAGGCCCAGGCCGAGGCGGTCCAGGCGGCGCTGAAGAAGGTCGGCATCAACGTCACCATCAACGCGGTGGACGCCAGCGTGGCCACCTCGACGATCGGCGACAAGAGCAAGCAGACCGGCCTGTCGCTCAACGGCTGGTGCCCCGACTACCCGTCCGGCGCCACCTTCCTCCCGATGCTCTTCGACAGCCGGATCATCAGCGACACCGGCAACAACGGGAACTCCAGCCGGTTCAAGGACCCGGCGGTGGACGCCGAGATGGACCGGATCGGGACCCTGACCGACGCCGACCAGGCCAACCAGGCCTGGAACGCGCTGGACGCCAAGATCATGGACGAGGCCCCCGCGGTCCCGGTCACCTGGCAGAAGAAGCCGCTGCTGGTCGGCTCGAACGTGGCCGGCGCCTTCGGCAGCCCGATCTGGTCGGCGGAGATCGACTACGCCACCATCGGCCTCAAGTCCGTCAAGTAAGCACGAGGGACTGTAAAAAAGGTGACCACCACCGTTCCTGCCGCGCAGGAGCCGACCGAGCGCCAGGAGCAGGCTCCGGCCTCCCCCTGGCGCTCGGCCTGGCGCCGGCTGCGCCGCCGCCGGGTCGCGATGACCGGCCTCGGCATCATCGTCTTCTTCGTGCTGGCCGCCGCGCTGGCACCGGTCCTGACCGGGATCTCCGGCTACGGTCCGACCGACACCGACAAGCACGCGGTCGACCGCTACCTGGGCGGCCTGCCCAAGGGCGACTTCGGCGGGATGAGCTCCCAGCACTGGCTGGGCGTCGAGCCGGGCCTGGGCCACGACATCTTCGCCCGGCTGCTCTACGGTGCCCAGATCTCGCTGCTGGTGGCGTTCAGCGCCGCCCTGCTGATCACCGTGGTCGGCGTGGCGCTCGGGGTCACCGCCGGCTACTTCGGCGGCAAGGTCGACATGGTGATCAGTCGGTTCATGGACGTCATGATGTCCTTCCCGAGCCTGATCTTCATGATCGCGCTGCTCTCGGTGGCCAAGGACGTCAACCGGGTGCTCCTGCTGATCGTCGTGATGTCGCTGTTCACCTGGCCGTACATCGCCCGGGTGATCCGGGGGCAGACCATCTCGCTCAAGCACCGCGAGTACGTGGAGGCGGCCCGGGCCAGCGGCACCGGCAGCGCCCGGATCGTGCTGACCGAGATCCTGCCCAACCTGAGCAGCACGATCATCGTCTACATCACGCTGGCGATCCCCGGCCTGATCGGCTCCGAGGCGGGCCTCACCTACCTGGGGGTCGGCGTCCAGCCGCCCACCCCGTCCTGGGGCCAGATGATCGCCGACTCCGAGCTCTACTACAAGCTCGACCCGATGTTCTTCGTCCTGCCCTGCGCCTGCCTGTTCCTGGTGGTGCTCGGCTTCACCCTGCTCGGCGACGCCCTGCGCGACGTGCTCGACCCGAAGGGCGGTAACGGGTGATCACCTTCCTGCTCCGGCGGCTCGCCGGAATCGCGCTGACCCTGCTGGTGATCTGCGCGGTCACCTTCACGATCTTCTACCTGCTGCCGAGCGATCCCGCCCAGGCCTTCTGCGGCAAGGACTGCACCCCCGACCGGGTGGCCCAGGTGCGCCAGCAGATGGGCCTGAACGCCCCGCTGATCGTCCAGTTCGGCCGGTACGTGCTGGCGATCTTCGCCGGACGCACCATGGGCACCGGCAGCTACGCGGTGCACTGCGGCTTCCCCTGCTTCGGCTACTCCTTCCAGACCGGCCTGCCGGTCTGGAACATGATCACCGACCGGCTGCCGGTCAGCATCTCGCTGGCCATCGGCTCGGCGGTGCTCTGGCTGGGCATGGGCCTGCTGGCCGGCGTGGTCTCCGCGCTGCGCAAGAACAGCTGGGTGGACCGCACCCTGATGATCGGGACCATCGGCGCCGCCGCGATGCCGGTCTACTTCACCGCGATGCTGCTGCTCTACTTCTGCTGCGCGCAGTTCAACCTGATCCCGTACCCGCGGTACGTCAACTTCACCGACGACCCGGTGGGCTGGTCGCAGAACATGCTGCTGCCCTGGCTCACCCTGGCGCTCGCCACCGCGGCCATGTACGCCCGGATGACCCGCAGTTCGGTGATCGAGACGCTGGGCGAGCCGTTCGTGCGCACCGCCCGGGCCAAGGGCCTGCGGGAGCGGCGGGTGGTCAACAAGCACGGCCTGCGGCCCGCGCTGACCCCGGTGGTCACCATGCTCGGCATGGACCTCGGCGGCCTGCTGGCCGGTGCGGTGATCACCGAGCAGCTGTTCGGACTGCCGGGCGTCGGCAAGCTCTTCGCCGACGCGCTGCACAAGTCCGACCAGCCCGTGGTCATGGGCATCACGCTGGTCGCCTCCTTCTTCATCGTCACCTCCAACCTGGTGGTGGACGTGCTGTACGCCTGGATCGACCCGAGGGCGAGGCTCACGTGACGCTGCTCGAAGTCCGCGACCTCGCGGTAGAGTTCAACACCCCGGACGGAGTGGTCAAGGCCGTCAAGGGGGTCGACTTCACGGTCGACCGCGGCCAGGTGCTCGGCCTGGTCGGCGAGTCCGGCTCCGGGAAGTCCGTCACCTCGCTGGCCGTCATGGGCCTGCACCGGGGCGCCAAGGTGGCCGGCTCGGCGCTCTTCGACGGCACCGAGCTGATCGGTGCCGACCCGGAGGCGCTGCGCCGACTGCGCGGACGCCGGATGGCCATGGTCTTCCAGGACGCGCTGACCGCGCTGCACCCGTACTTCACCATCGGCGACCAGATCGCCGAGGCGCACCGCGAGCACTTCGGCTCCAGCCGCAAGCAGGCGTGGGCCCGCGCGGTGGAGGTGCTGGGCGAGGTCGGCATCCCCGAACCGGCGCGCCGGGCCGGGGAGTACCCGCACCAGTTCTCCGGCGGCATGCGGCAGCGGGCGATGATCGCGCTCGCACTGTCCTGCGAGCCGGAGTTGGTGATCGCCGACGAGCCGACCACCGCGCTGGACGTCACCGTGCAGGCCCAGGTGCTGGACCTGCTGATGCGGCTCAAGGACGAGCGCGGCCTGGGCATCATCATGATCACCCACGACCTCGGGGTGATCGCCCGGGTGGCCGACGAGGTGCTGGTGATGTACGGCGGCTCGGCCGTCGAACAGACCGGCGTGGACACGCTGTTCACCTCCCCCCGGCACCCCTACACCCGCAGCCTGCTGGAGTCGCTGCCCCGGCTGGAGGCCACCGACGGCGAACCGCTGCGCGCCATCCCCGGCAGCCCGCCCTCGCTGCTCGCCCCGCCGGCCGGCTGCGCCTTCCACCCGCGCTGCCCGGTCTACGCGAAGTCCCCGCACGACGGCTGCACCGCGCAGCGCCCGCCGCTGCTCGCGGTCGGCCCGGCCCACCGCAGCGCCTGCAGCCACCCCGAGGTGACCGAATGACAACCCCCCTGATGCAGGTCAGCGAGCTCGGCATGACCTACCCCGCCCGCCGGGGCGGCGCCGGGGTCAAGGCGGTGGCCGGGGTCGACTTCGAGGTCCGGGCCGGCGAGACCCTGGGCCTGGTCGGCGAGTCCGGCTGCGGCAAGTCCACCACCGGGCGGATGCTGGTCCGGCTGCTCGACCCGACGGCGGGTCAGGTGCGGTTCCACGGGCAGGACATCAGCCGGTTGAGCCAGCGGGCGATGCGGCCGCTGCGGGCCAAGATGCAGATCATCTTCCAGGACCCGTTCGCCTCGCTGAACCCGCGGCAGACGGTCCAGCAGATCATCGCGGCCCCGCTGCGCGCCCAGGGAGTCGGGGCCGCCGAGATCCGGCGCGAGGTCCGCGACCTGGTGGGCCTGGTCGGCCTGGCGCCCGAGCACCTGGACCGCTACCCGCACCAGTTCTCCGGCGGCCAGGCCCAGCGGATCGGCATCGCCCGGGCGCTGGCCACCCGCCCCGAACTGGTGGTCGCCGACGAGCCGGTCTCCGCGCTGGACGTCTCCATCCAGGCCCAGATCGTCGGCCTGTTGGAGCGCCTGCAGCGGGAGCTGGGCGTCGCCTACGTCTTCATCGCGCACGACCTGGCGGTGGTGAAACACATCAGCCACCGGGTCGCCGTGATGTACCTGGGCCGGATCGTCGAGATCGGCGAGAAGGAACGGGTCTACGCCAACCCGGCGCACCCGTACACCAGAGCCCTGCTGTCCGCCGTCCCGCTGCCGGATCCGGCCGCGGAGCGGGCCAGGGAGCGGATCGTGCTGATCGGCGACCCGCCGAGCCCCGCGAACCCGCCCAGTGGGTGCACCTTCCACCCCAGGTGTCCCAAGGCCCAGGAGATCTGCCGCAGCGAGCCACCCTTGCTGCAGCTCACCACCGGCCCGGGGGAGCGGCAGGTCGCCTGCCACTTCCCGGAAGCCTAGGGCCGGTCCAGCCCGGGGCCGTTCGTGAACGGTCCGGCCGGTCACCCGTACCGGCCGGACCGCAGGCCAACGCCTTCGGACGCCGCCGGATCCGCGTCACCGTCACCCGCTTCCCGGTGGCGCGGGTCCGGGGCCGCCCGACGGCCGTGAACTCCCGGTCGGGTGCAGTGGGGAACCCTGCGAGGACTGCACCCGACCGGGTCCCACCATTTCTGGAGAGGAACCAACGCGTGGCAACCCTGAGTTGGGACGGCAGTGCGCCGCCCTCGGGCCGGACCGAGACGACTCGCGAGGTCGAGTCGGGGGTGCCCGGGCTGCGGTTGCGGGTGACCGCGATCGGGGCCGCGGAGGTGGCGGTGGACGTCTCGGCGGACCGGCCGGGCGTGCTGCTCGTCGCGGCCGCCCCGCTCGGCCCGGTGGACGGCGGGCCGATGCGGGTGCGGATCGAGTGGCGGCTGCCGTGTGCGGGCGCCACGGCGCTGTGGCGCCCCGGCACCGACACCCGCTGGCTGCCGCCGTCCTGGAGCCGGCCGCGGGAGGCCTCCTTCGCGAACGGGGCCGCGGTCGGCAGCCTGGTGGGCGCCGGGGACGCCGCGCTGTTCACCTTCGCGGTGGCCGAGCGGGTGCTGCCGGTGACCATCGGCGAGGGGGCGGTGGAGGAGACCGGCGACTTCGCCTGCTGGGTGGAGCAGGACGGGGCGCCGACCCTGCGGCTCGACCTGACGGGACGTCAGTTCAGCGAGACGGTCCTGGAGATGGCCCACTGGTGGGCCGACGGGCCGGTCCCGGTGCCGGCCGCGGCCTTCGAGCCGGTGTTCTGCACCTGGTACGCGCGGCACCTGGAGATCACGGCGGCGGAGGTGGAGCGGCTGGCCGCGCTGGCGGCGCCGCTGGGCTTCACCGGGCTGATCGTGGACGACGGCTGGCAGACCGCCGAGACCTCCCGCTCCTACGCCACCACCGGGGACTGGGTGCCCGCCTTCCCCGACTTCGCCGGCCACGTGCGCCGGGTGCAGGAGCTGGGGCTGGCCTACCTGCTCTGGTGCGCGCTGCCGTTCGCCGGCGACCGCAGCGCCGCCGGACAGCGGTTCGCCGGCCACCGGCTGGCCCACCGCGAGGAGTTGGAGACCTCGGTGCTCGACCCGGCGGTGCCCGAGGTGCGCGCCCACCTGGTGGAGCGGCTGTCCGCGCTGGTGGCCGAGTACGGGCTGGACGGGCTGAAGGTGGACTTCATCGACACCTTCGCCCGCTCCGGGGGCGACGCGGCGAGCATCCGGCAGCTGCTCGCCGACCTGGCCGCGGCGCTGCCGAGCGGGCTGCTGGTGGAGCACCGGCAGCCGTACACCGGACCGGGGCTGTGGCCGTACGCGACCATGGTGCGGGCCACCGACTGCCCGCACAACGCGGCGGAGAACCGGCAGCGGACGGCTGACCTGCGGCTGACCTGCGGGCCGCTCGCGGTGCACGCGGACCCGCTGACCTGGCACCCGTCCGAGTCGCCCGCCGAGATCGCGGTGCTGGTGCAGAACGTGCTGTTCGCCACCGTGCAGGTGTCGGTGGACCTCGGGGTGCAGAGCCCGGAGCAGCTGGCGGCGCTGAAGTTCTGGCTGTCCGTCAGCCGCGACCACGTGGACCTGCTCCAGCGCGGCGAGTTCCGCGCGCACCGACCGGACCTCGGGTACCCGCTGCTCGCCGCCTCGCACGGCACGGCCCGCGGGTACGGCCGGTACGCCCCGGTCCCGATCGAGGCGGACGCGGACTGGACGCTGCTGCTGGTGGCGAACGCCGACCCCGACCCGGTGGTGCGGCTCTCCTTCCCGAAGCCGCTCGGCCCCGTCACGGTGCTGGTCCAGGGCCCGACCGGCGCCGTGCTCACCCGGACCACGGTCGACGGTGCGCAGGTGGAGGCGCGGGTGCCCCGGGGCGGGCTGCTGACCCTGACCCGCTGACACCGCCGGAGCACCGGGGGCGGGCCCGCACCGGCGGGCCCGCCCCTTTCGGCCGTCAGGCCAGCGCCTGCTTCAGGAAGGCGAGTTCGGCCGCCACGATCCGCTCGTTCGCACCGTCCGGGGTCAGGTGGGTGATCCCCGGCAGGGCGAGCAGGTTGTGCGGCCGGCCGGCCCGGTGCAGCGCCTCGGAGAGCCGCAGGGTGTGCGAGGGGTGCACGTTGTCGTCGGCGAGGCCGTGGATCAGCAGCAGCGGCCGACGCAGTGACGGGGCGTCCGGCAGCAGGCAGTCGGCCAGGTAGCCGGCCGGGTTCTGCTGCGGCAGGCCCAGGTACCGCTCGGTGTACGCGGTGTCGTAGGTGCGGAAGTCGGTCGGACCGGCCCCGGCCGAGGCGGCGTGGAACACGTCCGGGCGGCGCAGCACCGCCATCGCGGCGAAGTACCCGCCGTACGACCAGCCGCGCACGGCCACCCGGCCGAGGTCCAGGTCCGGCTCGCGGTCGGCCAGCGCGTGCAGGGCGGCCACCTGGTCGTCGAGGGTGACCTCGGAGAACCGGCGGAACATGGCCCGGGTGAACCGCGGCGACACGAACGGCGTTCCCCGGTTGTCCGTGGTGACCACCGCGAAGCCCTGGTCGGCCCACCACTGGCGCAGCTGCCAGCGGCGCGGCTCGTTGGCCACCGCCTGGTAGCCCGGGCCGCCGTACACGTCCAGCAGCACCGGCAGCCGCTGCCCCGGCCGGTGCCCGCGCGGGTACACCACCGCGGTGGGCAGGCCGAGTTCGGTGACCCGGGCGAGCTCGGGGCGGACCGGGTACGGCATCGGCTGGGCGAGGTCGGTCAGCTCCAGCTCGGTGCCGCCGCGCAGCACCCGCCACCGGATCCCTGCGGGCGTGGCCGAGACCAGCAGCAGGCTGTCGCCGCCGGCCAGCGCCGAGTGCACCCCGGCACCCTCGGTGAGCCGCTCCAGCGACCCGTCGGCCGGGTCGAGCGCGAAGACCTGCTGGTCGGCCGGGTCGCCCTCGCCCGCCTCCAGCAGCAGCCGGGTGCCCAGTCGGCCGACCACCCGGCGCACCTGGAGCCGGTCGGTGGTGACCAGCTGCCCGTCCACCGCCAGCCCGCGGGCGGCCCCGTCCGGGGTGTCGGCGGCGGTCAGCAGGCGGCCGTCCGCCAGCCTGGCCGGGGTGCCGGGCAGGTCGTCCACCCAGAACGGGTCGACCGTGCGGGAGAGCTCGACGGTCTTGCCGGTGGCCGGGTCGGCGCTCAGCAGCAGCACGTGCTGCTGCAGCCGGTCGGCCACGGTCAGCAGGACCTCGCCGTCGCCGTCCCAGTCGGCCGCGCACAGGTAGGGGTAGCGGACGGCGTCCCAGTCCAGCCGGACCCGGTCGCCGGCCAGGCCGAGCACCCAGAGCTGCACGTCCGCGTTGGGCCCGCCGACCAGCGGGTAGCGGAAGGACTCGGCGGGCCGGTCCGGGTGGGCGGGATCGGCGAACCAGCGCAGCGGCAGGGCGGAGTCGTCCACCCGGGTCGCGAGCACGGCGCGGCCGTCCGGCGACCACCAGTGCCCGCGGTGCCGGCCGAGCTCCTCGGCGGCGGCGAACTCGGCGACGCCCCAGCGGGCCCCGTCGGCGGGGCTGAGCGGCTCGGTGCGGCCGGTCAGGTACAGCA
>NZ_JBHYKG010000230.1:0-14053 GCF_042741245.1 Kitasatospora sp. NPDC058965 | reverse complement strand
CGCGAGAGCGAGGGGCCTTCGGCGTTTCCGCGCCCGCACGGCCGGGGAGGAAGCAGGCCGGACGGCGGTGACGTTGCGCGACCGGAGCGCTACCGCACGCCCGTTCCCACGTTCCTCTCCTTTCGAATCGAGGCCGGGCATGGCTGTGAAGGTGCTGATCGTCACCGGGGATGCGGCGGAGTCGCTGGAGGTGCTCTACCCCTACCAGCGGCTGCGCGAGGAGGGGTACCAGGTGGACATCGCGGCACCCAGCCGCAAGAAGCTGCGCTTCGTGGTGCACGACTTCGAGGACGGGTTCGACACCTACACCGAGAAGCCCGGGTACACCTGGCCCGCCGACCTCTCGTTCGACGAGGTGGACCCGACCGCGTACGCCGCCCTGGTGATCCCCGGCGGGCGGGCGCCGGAGTACCTGCGCAACGACCCCCGGGTCCAGCGGATCACCGCGCACTTCTTCGACACCGACAAGCCGGTCGCGCAGATCTGCCACGGCCCGCAGATCACCGCCGCCGCCGGGGTGCTGACCGGGCGCACCACCGCCGCCTACCCCGCCCTGGAGCCGGACGTGAAGGCGGCGGGCGCCCACTACCGGGACGGCGAGGCGGTGGTCGACGGCCTGCTGGTCTCCGCCCGCGCCTGGCCCGACCACCCCGCCTGGCTGCGCGCCTTCGTCGAGCTGCTGCGCACCAAGGCGCCGGTCGATCAGTCCTGATACGACTGCAGTTCGAGCAACGTGCCCTGCGGATCGCGGACGTGCGCGGTCCGCAGGGACGGGCCCCAGGCGGGACGGTCGGCGGCCGGAGTGATCAGCGTGCCGCCGTGCGCGAGGCAGTGGGCCAGCGCCGCGTCCACCTCCGCCACCCGCCAGACCAGCAGCAGCCCGTCCTGCCCCGCCCCGGTCGCCAGCGGCACCACCGCGGCCTGCATCGCGCGGTCGAACAGCGCCAGCACCGTGCGCCCCTCCCGCTCCCAGTGCGCGTACGGTCCGCCCTCCTCGCCCTTGCCGCGCTCGGCGCCCATCAGCACCGGCAGCACCGCGTCGTAGAACCGGAAGCACTCGGCGAACCGGGAGACCAGCAGCCGGGGGTAGAACGCGTCCATCGAAGACCCCTCCAAATAGTGGGTACATACCCATCATTGGCGCCACCCTACAATCAACGCCATGGACGCCTCCACCCCGCCCAGCCTGCTCGCCCTCACCACCTACCTGCTCTCCCGCACCGGCAAGACGGCCCGCGCCCGCCTGGCCACCCGCCTCGGCGCCCGCAGCCGGACCCTGCGCCAGATGGCGGTCCTGGCCGCGCTCGCCGACTTCGGCCCGCAGGTCCAGCGGGAGCTCGCCGAGCGCCTGGCCATCGACCCGAGCGACCTGGTCAAGGTGCTGGACGAGCTGGCCGCGCTCGGCGAGGTCGAGCGGACCCGGTCCACCGCCGACCGCCGCCGGATCCAGGTCACCCTCACCGCCGCCGGCCGCGCGGCCCTCGCCGAGCAGACCACCGAGGCCGAGCAGGTCCGGGACGAACTCCTCGCCCCCCTCAGCGCCGCCGAACGCGCCCAGCTGCACGCCCTGCTCCTGCGGGTGCACCACGGTTGACCGGCCCCGATTTCGGGTAGGCGGTACTGATCGGGTAATGTTCTCCCCGTTGAACAGGCGCCGCTAGCTCAGTTGGTTAGAGCAGCTGACTCTTAATCAGCGGGTCCGGGGTTCGAGTCCCTGGCGGCGCACCAACGACAGCGAGGCCCTCCGCGGAAGCGGAGGGCCTCGCTTTTTGGCAGGCGTTGTACCGATTAGTATGTACAGCATGACCACTCAGGACCGCCTGATCGAGAGCACCCGGGCCCTGCTCTGGGAGCGCGGCTACGTCGGCACCAGCCCGAAGGCCATCCAGCAGCGCGCGGGCGTGGGCCAGGGCAGCATGTACCACCACTTCACCGGCAAGCCCGACCTGGCCCTGGCCGCGATCACCCGCACCGCCGACGAGCGCCGGGCCCAGGCCGAGGCCCAGCTGGGCGGCCCCGGCACGGCGGTCCAGCGGATCACCGCCTACCTGCGGCGCGAGCGGGACGTCCTGAAGGGCTGCCCGATCGGCCGGCTGACCCAGGACCCGGACGTGATGGCCGACCCGGCCCTGCGCCGGCCGGTGGAGCAGATGTTCGCCTGGCTGCGGACCCGGCTGACCGGCATCCTCGCCGAGGGCCTGGCCGCCGGCGAGCTGCGCCCGGGGCTGGACCCCGCCGCCACCGCGTCCGCCGTGGTCGCCGTGCTCCAGGGCGGCTACGTGCTGGCCCGCGCGGCCGACGGCACCGAGCCCTTCGACCAGGCGGTCGACGGCATCCTCGGCCTGCTGGCGGTGGCCGGGCAGCACTGAGCCGGGGCACCCGGCGGGTGCCCCGGCCCAGTGGCGTTCAGCACTGCGGACGGCGTCCGTGGTTCGCGCCGCGCCTGGCGCGGGCCTTCTTCTTCCGACGGCGCTTCGACGACATGGGCCTCTCCTCTCGCGGGTCCGCCCCCGGCCCTCCCCACCGTTCCACAGCCGGGCGCGGGCTGCGCGCGTTCGGCGGCCACCCGTGGCCGGTCCCGGATCGCCGACCGGTGAGGTACGGTCGCGCGGAGTGGGGCCGGCAGGGAACGGAGCAGGACGTGGCGGACTTCAGAGCGCGGGCGGTGCGGCCGCTGCGGCGGCTGGCCGGCTGGGTGTGGCGGCCCGAGCGGCGCTGGCACGCGGTGGCGGTCGACGTGCTGCTGGTGGTGCCCGCCACCCTGGACGCGCTGCTGAACTTCCCGCCGCCGCGCGACTGGCACTTCTGGGTCTCGCTGGGCGCGGCCGGCGTGCTGCTGCTGCGCCGCCGGTTCCCGCGCACCGTGCTGCTGCTCACCCTGCCGGGCCTGTACGCGGGCAGCGCGATGATCGCCTCGATGGTGGCCGCCTACACCGTCTCCCGGACCACCCGGCCGAACTGGCAGAAGGCCGTGGCGGCGCTGGCGGTGGTGATCGGCAGCTTCATACCGTGGCCGATCAGCGACTTCGCCAAGGAGAGCGCCAGCGACATCACCCAGCACCTGATCTACGCCGCGGTGCTCGGCAGCGGGCCGGTCTTCCTCGGGCTGCTGGCCCAGACCCGGCTCGACCTGTCCGCCCGGGTCGCCGAGCTGGCGGTGCTGCGCGACCACGAGCGGGCGCTGTACGCCAAGACGGTGTTGGCCGAGGAGCGGGCCCGGATCGCCCGCGAGATGCACGACGTGGTCTCGCACCAGGCCGGCCTGATCGCGGTGCAGGCCGGCGCGCTCCAGGTGACCACCAAGGACCCGCAGACCCGGGAGACCGCCGGCACCCTGCGCGAGCTGGCGGTGGCCACCCTGGAGGAGCTGCGCTCGATGATCCTGGTGCTGCGGGCGGCCGGCGCCGGACCCACCGAGCTGGTGCCGCAGCCCCGACTGGCCGACCTGCCCCGGCTGGTGGCGGCCGCCGAGGTGCACGCCACGCTGCGGATCGACGGGCTGGCCGAGCGCCCGCTGCCGGAGCCGGTGGAGCGGGCCGCCTACCGCACCGTCCAGGAGGCGCTGACCAACGTGCGCAAGCACGCGCCGGGCGCGTCCACCGAGGTCGCGGTCCGGATCGAGCCGGACTGCCTGTGGGTCTCGGTGCACAACGAGGCGCCCGGCGGCCCGAGCTCGGACCCGGAGCTGCCGGGCGGCCAGCACGGGCTGATCGGACTGCGCGAGCGGGCCGCGCTGCTCGGCGGCACCATCAGCGCCGAGGTGCTGGCGGACGGCGGCTTCCGGGTGCGGCTCTGGCTCCCGCTGTCCGACGCCGTCGGCGCCCCGGTGACCGGCGCCACCGCGAGCGGCGCACGGGGCTGACCGTCCGGCCGGTGACAGCACCGTCCGACCGGATGGCCCCTTTCACCCACGCCCGTGACCTGGCACAATGCCCCGATGCACTCCTCCTCCGCCGCCCCGCGACCCGAGTGGCGCAGCCTCGGACTGGCGCTCGCCCTGGTCTCCGCGTTCTCCTTCGGCGGTTCCGGCACCGCGGCCAAGCCGCTGATCGAGGCCGGCCTCTCGCCGCTGCACGTGGTCTGGCTGCGCGCCACCGGCGCCGCGCTGGTCCTGCTGCCGCTGGCCTGGAAGCACCGGGCGATCGTGCGCGAGCGGCCGGGGCTGCTGGTCGGCTTCGGACTGCTGGCGGTGGCCGGGGTGCAGGCGTGCTACTTCGCGGCGATCTCCCGGATCCCGGTCGGGGTGGCGCTGCTGATCGAGTACCTCGGGCCGCTGCTGCTGCTCGGCTACGTCCGCTTCGTGCAGTGCAAGCCGGTCAGCCGGGGCGCCGCGATCGGGGCCGCGGTGGCGGTCACCGGACTGGTCTGCGTGGTGGAGGCCTGGCACGGCCTGCGGTTCGACGCGCTCGGGGTGGTCTTCGCGCTGGCCGCGGCCTGCTGCCAGGTCGGCTACTTCGTGCTGGCCGACGCGGGCAGCCGGGGCGACCGGCCGGCCGACCCGCTGGGCGTCTCCGCGTACGGCCTGCTGATCGGCGCGGTCGCGCTGACCGCGGTCACCCGGCCCTGGGAGGGGCGCTGGTCGGTGCTCGGCGGCGACGTGCCGCTGGCCCGCCACCAGGTGCCGGCACTGCTGCCGGCCGCCTGGATGATCCTGGTCGCCACCGTGCTGGCCTACCTGACCGGGGTGGTCTCGGTGCGCCACCTCTCGCCGCCGGTGGCCGGCGTGGTGGCCAACGTCGAGGCGGTGGTCGCCACCGTGCTGGCCTGGGTGCTGCTCGGGGAGCGGCTGGGGACGGCGCAGCTGGTGGGCGGCCTGCTGGTGCTGCTCGGGGCGTTCACGGCCCAGGTCACCAAGCCCGCGGAGCCCGCCGGGCCGGCCCCCGCGCCGGCGGCCGCCGAGCCGGACCGGCACCCGGCGCACCGCTGACGGGGCCGCGGCCCCGGCCGCTCACTTCGCGTCGTTGGCGATCGCCTCGTGGTGGCGGATCACCTCGGCGATGATGAAGTTCAGGAACTTCTCGGCGAACACCGGATCCAGGTGCGCGCCCGCGGCGAGCTCCCGCAGCCGCCGGATCTGGTCGCGCTCGCGGGCCGGGTCGGCGGCGGGCAGCCGGTGCTCGGCCTTCAGGGTGCCGACCCGCTGGGTGGCCTTGAAGCGCTCGGCCAGCATGTGCACCACGGCGGCGTCGATGTTGTCGATGCTCTGCCGCAGCCCCGCGAGTTCGGCCCGGACCTCCGGGGCCACGTCGTCCAGGCTGGTGTGCTGCTGCTCGGTCATCGGTATTCCGCTCCGCTCCGGTTGTCGCGCGGCCAGGTCCTCGCCCGGGGCGCGGGCCGGGCAAATCTAACAGGCCGGGCCCGTTCGGCCCGCTTCTTTCCGCCGCGCTGTCCAGCATCCGGACAGGCCACTGTCCGCGACGCTCCGGTTGCGGACCGTGCCGGCCGGGCCGATCCTGACCGCACGTCCGCCGTACCCCGGCGCCCCGTGACGCCAGCCCCAGAAAGGCCCCCGCCCGATGCCCGTGCGCGACTCCTACCCCGACGGCGCCCCCTGCTGGGTCGACCTCACCACCACCGACCCGCTCGGTGCCCAGGACTTCTACGGCCCGGTCCTCGGCTGGGAGTTCCAGGAGCTCGGGCCGGACTTCAACGGCTACACCATGTGCCTGAGCCGGGGCCGCCCGGCCGCCGCGCTGATGCCGCCGCCGGCCGGGGCGGAGAAGCTGCCGGCGGCCTGGAACGTCTACCTGGCCGCCGCCGACCTGGACGCGGTGTACGACCGGGTCACCCGGGCCGGCGGCACCGCCGTCTTCGGCCCGCACCGGGTCCCGGGCGCGGGCCGGCTGGCCTTCGCCTACGACCCGGCCGGCGCCGCCTTCGGCCTGTGGCAGCCCGCCGGCCACCACGGCGCGGCCGTCTACGGCGAGCCGGGCGCGATGTGCTGGCACGAGCTGACCACCCCGGAGGCCGAGCCCGCCGACGCCTTCTTCGCCGAGCTCTTCCCCTACCGGCAGAAGCAGATCGGCGACGGCCGCGGCTTCGACTACACCGCCTGGTCGCTGCCGGCCACCGGCGACCTGCCGGTCTGCGGCCGCTACCGCACCCAGGTGACCCGTCCGCACTGGGCCACCTCCTTCGCCGTGGTCGACGCCGACCACGCGGCCGAGCAGGTCGAGGGCCTGGGCGGCCGGGTGCTGCGCGAGCCCTTCGACTCCCCGTACGGCCGCCTGGTGCCGTGCGCCGACCCGGCGGGCGCCCTGGTGACCTTCTGTCAGCTCCCGTAGCGTCAGGTGCCTTAGGCTGGCCCCGGCGTGACCGAACTGACATACCGCAGGAGGTACCGATCGTGGCTACTGTTCGCACCGCTCGCACCGCGTGGGAGGGCAACCTGCTGGCCGGCAAGGGCGAGGTGACCTTCGCCTCCTCCGGCATCGGGCAGTTCCCGGTGTCCTGGCCGGCCCGCTCGGAGGAGCCGAACGGCAAGACCAGCCCCGAGGAGCTGATCGCCGGGGCCCACTCGGCCTGCTTCTCGATGGCGCTCTCGCACGGCCTGGCCGGCGCCGGCACCCCGCCCACCAAGCTGGACGTCCAGGCGGACGTCACCTTCCAGCCGGGCGAGGGCATCACCGGCATCGTGCTGACCGTGGTCGGCCAGGTCGACGGGCTCGACGAGGCCGGCTTCGTCAAGGCCGCCGAGGACGCCAAGGCCAACTGCCCGGTGAGCAAGGCGCTGACGGGCACCACCATCACGCTCAACGCCAAGCTCGCCTGACCCGGCAGCTGCCAGCGCACGCCCCCGGCGCACGAAACACTGTGCGCGCCGGGGGCGTTCCGCTTTCCGTCGACCGCTGCCTCGAAATCCGGGGAATCACCCTGTCGGCTGTGGTCGGTTCTCCGCAGCGCGTCCTATGATCGGCCGCAGTGCGCTGTTTTGACGGTCGGTCGCCAAGGCCCGGCGGTCGGACCGGCGCAGCGGGAGCGCCATCAGCTGAGGACGGGAGCGTGCCGTGCGAGGCCGGAACGAGGGGGCCGACGCACAGGGCGTGCGGCAGGACGATCCACCGCCCTGCGGCACACCGGTCCCGATCCACCTGCCACCTTCACCCTCGCACTGCCCCAACTGTGCCCATCCGCTGCCCGACAGCCTCACCCCGGACGCCAACGAGCTGCTGGCCGCCCTGCGCGCCAGCGAGTCCCGGTTCCGGGCCGCCTTCGCCGACGCCGGCATCGGCATGCTGCTGATCGACCCCGAGGACGTCGTGATCGAGGCCAACCCGGCCTTCGCCGCGATGCTCGGGCGCGAGCCGCAGGAGCTGGTCCGGCTGCCCGTCCACGAGGTGATCGAGCCGGACGAGGTCCCGCGCCGGCTGCACCGCGAGCTGGTCACCGGGGTCCGCGACCGGGTCCGGGTGGAGAAGCGGCTCAGGCACCGCGACGGGCGCGAGGTGTGGAGCAGCGTGACCCTCTCGCTGGTCCGCGACGCCGAGGGGCTGCCCTACTACACGCTGGCGATGTTCGAGGACGTGACCGAACGCCGCCGGCTCGGCGACCGGCTCGCCTACCAGGCGCTGCACGACCCGCTGACCAGGCTGCCCAACCGCGCTCTCTTCTTCGAGCGGCTGACCACCGCCTGCACCCCGGCCGCCGAGGGCGACGGGCGCCGGGTCGGCGTCTGCTACGTCGACCTGGACGGCTTCGCCGCGATCAACGACACCCTGGGCCACCACATCGGCGACCAGCTGCTGAGCGCGGTGGCGGCCCGGCTGGAGCGGCACTTCGGCGGCGCCGGCGGCCGACTGGTGGCCCGGCTCGGCGGCGACGAGTTCGCCGTGCTGGTCCCCGACAGCGAGGGCAGCGAGCAGCTGACCACGCTGGCCGCCCAGCTGCTCACCGTGCTGGAGCGCCCGTTCGACGTCGCGGGGCACCGGCTCGCGGTGACCGCCAGCGTCGGCGTGGTGGAGCGCCCGGTGTCCGGCACCACGCCGAACGACCTGGTCAAGGACGCCGACGCCACCCTCTACTGGTCCAAGGCGGACGGCCGGGCCCGCTGGACGCTGTACGACCGCGACCGCGGCGCCCACCAGCTGACCCGCCGGCTGCTCACCACCGCGCTGCGCCCGGCGCTGGAGCGCGGCGAGTTCACCGTGGAGTACCAGCCGCTGGTCGGCCTCGCGGACGGCACCGTGCACGGCGCCGAGGCGCTGGTGCGCTGGCGGCACCCGCGGTTCGGCACCCTCTCCCCCGACCGGTTCATCCCGCTGGCCGAGGAGTCCGGGGCGATCGTGCCGCTGGGCAAGTGGGTGCTGGAGGAGTCCTGCCGGCAGGCCCGGGGCTGGCTGGCCGAGTTCCCCGACACCGAGGCCTTCGTCAGCGTCAACCTGGCGGCCCGCCAGGTCTGGGACTCCGACGTGGTGGCGGACGTGGCCCAGGTGCTGGACCGCACCGGCCTGCCGGCCCGGCTGCTGCAGCTGGAGCTGACCGAGTCCGCGGTGCTCGGCCCGAGCGGCCGGCCGCTGCAGGCGCTGCAGGCGCTGGCCGACATGGGCGTGCGGATCGCCATCGACGACTTCGGCACCGGCTACTCCAACCTCGCCTACCTGTCCCGGCTGCCGGTGCACGCGCTGAAGCTGGACGGCACCTTCATCGAGGGCTTCCGCGACCCGGCCCCGATCGGCCGCCCCGAGCCGCGCTCGCGCCGCAGCGAGGCGGACGCGCAGATCGTCGGTGCGATGGTCCGCCTCGCCCACGACCTGGGCCTGACCGTGACGGCCGAGGGGATCGAGAGCGCGGCCCAGGCCGAGCGGCTGCGGCTGACCGGCTGCGACACCGCCCAGGGCTGGTTCTTCGCCCGCCCGGGGGACGCCGCGCTGGTGGCCGCGATACTGCGCGAGGGCCGGGTCCGCCCGCCGAACGCCGAGTGGTCGCCGGTCGGCGGCTGAGGCCCCGTCAGCCGAGCAGGCCGTAGGCCTCGGCGATCAGGCCGTAGGAGGTCAGCCGGGCCTGGTGGCCGTGGATGTGCGAGGTGACCATCAGCTCGTCCGCGCCGGTGCGCTTGCGCAGCTCCTCCAACCCGTCGGCGACCTCGCCCGGACCGCCCAGCACCACGTTGGCCAGCCAGGAGTCCAGGAACTCGGCCTCGGCGGGGGTGTAGGGGTGGGCGGCGGCCTCCTGCGGCGTCGGGATCGGGCCGGGGCGGCCCTGGCGCAGCCGCAGCATGCCCAGGCCCGCCGAGGCGGCCAGGTACCGCGCGGCCGCGGTGCCGCCCTCGGGCACCGCGACGGCGCTCACCCCGATCAGCGCGTACGGCTCGGCCAGCACCGCGGAGGGCACGAAGTAGCGGCGGTACAGCTCCAGGGCGGGCACCGTGTTGGCCGCGCTGAAGTGGTGCGCGAAGGCGAACGGCAGGCCCAGCCGGCCGGCCAGCCGGGCGCTGAAGCCGGAGGAGCCGAGCAGCCAGACCGGCGGACGCCGGTCGCCGCGCGGCACCGCGGTGAGCCGGGCGTAGGGGTGGCCGTCCGGGAAGTCCCCGTCCAGGAAGTGCAGCAGTTCGCCCAGCAGCCGGGGGAACTCGTCGGCCTCGTCCGCGCTGCCGCGGCGCAGCGCGGCGGCGGTGGCCGGGTCGGTGCCCGGCGCGCGGCCCAGGCCCAGGTCGATCCGGCCCGGGTGCAGCGCCTCCAGCAGGCCGAACTGCTCGGCGACGGCCAGCGGCGCGTGGTTGGGCAGCATCACCCCGCCGGAGCCGAGCCGCAGCGTGCTGGTGTGCGCGCCCAGGTGGGCGATCAGCACGGCGGGGGTGGAGCTGGCCACCCCGGGCATGCCGTGGTGCTCGGCCACCCAGAACCGGTGGTAGCCCCACTCCTCGGCGTGCCGGGCCAGCTCGGTGGTGGCGGCCAACGCCTCGGCCGCGGTGTGACCGGCGCCGACGGTGGCCAGGTCGAGGATCGACAACGGGGCCGGCGCACTGCCCCGGGCCGTGCCCTTCACGTCGGTCCGGGTCTGCCCGTCCTCGCCGGTCATCGCTTCGCCCTCCACTGGCTGGTTCGGTGTTCCGCCGGTGGACAACAGGAACCCGGTCTGGACTGTTCCCGGTCTTCACCCCTTACCGTGGTCCGGTGCCGGACTCTCCCCCCACCGCCCTGGACCCCGCCCCCACCGCCGTCGGCGCGCCGCCCGGCACCGCCGCCCGGGTCGGGCTGCTGCTCACCCTGGTGCTCGGCTCGCTGAGCGCGCTGGCGCCGCTGTCGATGGACATGTACCTCCCGTCGCTGCCCACCATCACCACCGGGCTGCACACCCGCGACGCACTGGTCCAGCTGACCCTGACCGCCTGCCTGGTGGGCCTGGCGCTGGGTCAGCTGGTGGCCGGGCCGCTGAGCGACGCGCTGGGGCGCCGCCGCCCGCTGCTGGTGGGCCTGGGCCTGTACGTGGCGGCGACCGCGCTGTGCGCGCTGGCCCCGGACGTGCGGGTGCTGATCGTCTGCCGGGTGGTGCAGGGGCTCTCCGGGGCCGCCGGGATCGTGATCTCGCGGGCCGTGGTGCGCGACCTGTTCGACGGCCTGGCGGCCGCCCGGTTCGCCGCCACCCTGATGCTGGTCTCCGGCTCGGCGCCGCTGCTGGCCCCGATCCTGGGTGGCCAGGTGCTGCGGTTCACCAGCTGGCGCGGGGTGTTCGGGGTGCTGGCGGTGGTCGGGGCGGTGATCTTCGTCACGGCGGTGGTGCTGGTGCGCGAGACGCTGCCGCGCGAACGGCGGCGCGCCGGCGGGCTGCCGGACACCGTGCGCACCGTGCGCGAGCTGCTGGCCGACCGGCTGTTCAGTGCCTACCTGCTGACCGTCTCCTGCGGCTTCGGCGCGCTGTTCGCCTTCATCGCCGGCTCGCCCTACGTGGTCCAGGAGGTCTTCCACGGCTCGGCGCAGCGCTACAGCCTGATCTTCGCCCTGGTCGAGCTGGGGCTGGTGGGCCTGTCCCAGGTGACCGGGCGGCTGCTGCTGGGCCGGTTCCCCTCGCACGCGATCCAGTTGGTCGGGGTGCTGGTGCTGGCCGGCAGCGGGGCGGCGCTGGTGCTGATGTGCACCGTCTGGCACGCGGGGCTGGCGCCGATCACCGCGGGGCTGTTCGCGATGGCCGCCGGGCTGGGCATCGCGGCCCCGCCGAGCTCGGCACTGGCGCTCCAGCGCGCCCCGCACGCGGCCGGCACCGCCTCGGCGCTGCTGGGCACCTGCCAGTTCCTCACCGGGGCGGTGGCGCCCGCACTGGTGGGCCTGGGCGGGCACGCGAGCGCCCTGCCGATGGCTGCGGTGATCCTGGGCGCGGGGCTGGCGGCGCTGCTCTGCTTCACGGCGCTGGCCCGCCCCTGGGCCAGCGCCCCGGACCCGCTGCGCGCCTGAGGCGACCGAGTCCGGGCGGGTACCTGACGCATCGTCTACTGCCGTTTCGCGCCAGAATTGCTGCGCTGCGTAGTGGCGGGATTACGCCAGCGCCGGTTCTCGCCAGCGTGTCCCCTCGCGCGGAGCGGGGCGTCTCGGGCAGTCTTGTCACCAGTGAACGGCGCCGACCAGCGCCGCACTCCTCAGCAAGGCCTCATGGACTGGACCAGTTCAGGGCGACCCTCATGGGCCCCGAGGGCGGACACCCCGCCCTCGGGGCCCATGCCTTTTGGCCCACCGTGATCAAAAGCTCAGGGGGCGCTTAGCGGGGTTAAAGGGAGAGCCGATAGCGTGGGTCCCCTGAGCCACCTGATCTCCCCGGGCGGTCCGGAGGGAGTTTCTGAATCATGGGAAGTGCGGCGCTCGTGACGGCGGCCGGTTTCAGCGCCCTGGCGGTGCTGGCGGTGCTCGGCGACGCCTTCCTCCCCTTCCTGCCCAGCGGCACCCTGGTGGTGCTCGCGGTGCTCAAGAGCGCCAAGGTGACCGGTGCCCCGCTGGTGCTGGCCGTGGCCGTGGCGCTGGCCTCCTTCCTCGGCGACCTGCTGCTGCTCAAGCTGGCCCGGCGCGGCGCCCCGTTCCTGCGCCGCCGGCTGGCCCGGCGCCCGCAACTGGCCGCCAGCGTGCGCCGGGTGCAGCAGGCGCTGGACGGCCGGACCACCCGGACCGCCGCCACCCTGGTGATCGTGGCCCGGTTCGTCCCGGGCGGGCGGACCGTGCTGGACCTGGCCGTGGGCCACCTGCCGCACCGCTCCCGCAGCTTCCTGCAGTGGTCGGCGGTCTCCTCGCTGATCTGGGCCGGCTACATCGTCACCCTCGGCTGGCTGGACCTGCACGTGTTCAGCACCGCCTGGCTCAGCCTGGCGGTCTCCAGCCTGGCCGCCACCGCGGTCAGCGCCGTGGTGGCCCGGGTGGTCCGCCGCCACCGCCGGCTGTCCGTGGTGGCGCCGCTGGCCGAGCAGACCGCGCCCGCCCCGCTCGGCGACGCCGCCTGAGGCAGCGCGCCACCCCTCCCCCCTCGGGTATGTCCCGACCTTGCAACAGAACGGCACTCCCCGGAGCCGTCGCGCGACTTCCCGCCGTCTGACGGGAAGTGTCCTTCCTGAGCGGATCCTTGGAGCCCGGCCCGGCTCCATGGCATCCTGAGGGAAAAATTAATGATCAAATGCCGTATTTTGCCCGGCCGGTCCCGACCACCACAGGGGACGCCGGGCGCGACCTGGTTGGGGAGACCATGAGCAGCATCTCGCGCAGGAAGGTGCTGGGCGCCGGCGCCGCCACCGCGGCACTGGGAGCCCTCACCGCATGTGGCAGCTCCGGGAGCTCCCACCAGGACAGCGCGAAGCCCGGGTCCGGCTCGGCCGCCCCGGGCGACCCGAGCGGCGCGGTGCCCTCGCCCTCCGGCAAGGCCACCCCGATCGGCGACGGCTCCACCTCCGACACCGGTCCGCAGCCCAACCAGCCGACCTTCAGCAAGCTCAAGCCGGGCGAGCGCCCGCCGCAGTTCGTGGTCTTCTCCTGGGACGGCGCCGGCGCCACCGACGACGGCCAGTTCGCCCGCTTCCTCAAGCTGGCCGAGGAGCACAAGGCCACCTTCACCTTCTTCCTCTCCGGCATCTACTGCCTGCCCGGCGGCAAGAAGGACCTCTACCACCCGCCGCAGCACTCGGTGGGCGCCTCCGACATCCCGTACCTGTCGGACGGCGCGGTGAAGAACACCATCAAGCTGATCAGCCAGGCCTGGCTGCAGGGGCACGAGATCGGCACCCACTTCAACGGGCACTTCTGCTCCACCCGGCCCGACCACAACGGCGTGAACAAGTGGTCGCCGGACGACTGGGAGAGCGAGATCCAGCAGGCGGTCGGCTTCGTCACCCAGTGGCGGACCAACACCGGCTTCACCGACGTGCCGGCCTTCCCGTTCGACTACCGCAAGGAGCTGATCGGCGGCCGCACCCCCTGCCTGGACGGCCAGAAGGGCCTGCTGCCCACCGCCGCGAAGCTGGGGTGGAAGTACGACGCCAGCTCGCCGGGCGAGAAGCAGACCTGGCCGCAGAAGGTCCAGGACGGCAAGATCTGGAACTTCCCGCTCCAGTCGATACCGTATCCGGGGCACACCTTCGAGGTGCTGTCGATGGACTACAACATCATGGCCAACCAGTCCAACGGCAATCCCAAGGGCGACCCGAACCAGTTCGGCGCCTGGCGGGACGCGGCGCACCAGAGCTACCTGTCCGGCTTCAACCGGGCCTACAACGGCAACCGGGCGCCGTTCTTCGTCGGCAACCACTTCGAGCAGTGGAACGGCGGCATCTACATGGACGCCGTCGAGGCCGTGCTCAAGGACATCGCCGGCAAGCCCGAGGTCCAGCTGGTCTCCTTCCGCCAGCTGGTCGAGTGGCTGGAGCTGCAGGACGAGTCCACCCTGCGCAAGCTGCGCACGCTGAACGTCGGTCAGGCACCGGCCGGGGGCTGGGAGTCCTTCCTGGGCGCGCCCACCGGCAGCAGCTCGCCCTCGCCCGGCCAGTGACCCGGGGCGCGGCGGGTGCGGCTCAGGCCGCGCCGAGTCCGGCCAGCACCAGGGCCGCGTCGTCGGCGTGCCGGGCCAGTCCGTACGGGCCGGGCAGCGC
>NZ_JBHYKG010000229.1:0-14068 GCF_042741245.1 Kitasatospora sp. NPDC058965 | reverse complement strand
TCCTCCCCTCCGACTCCGTGGTGGTCCGTCCCGTCAGACCTCGGACGCGCCCCGGACCGAGTGCTCCCCGCCGACGCGGGGGTGGTCCGCCCGGGGAGACCGACCCGGCGACGCTCACCGAGTGCTCCCCGCCGACGCGGGGGTGGTCCGTACTCGGCGGTGCTGATCGGTCTTTACCTGCTGTGCTCCCCGCCGACGCGGGGGTGGTCCGCGGCTCATGCTCGCGCAGTCGGCGGCGGTGAGGTGCTCCCCGCCGACGCGGGGGTGGTCCGGCCTTGTAGTCGGCCATGGCGGCGGCGATCAGGTGCTCCCCGCCGACGCGGGGGTGGTCCGTCGTGTTCCCGCGCCTTGGCAACAGAGGCCGGGTGCTCCCCGCCGACGCGGGGGTGGTCCGTACTTGGCCTGGTCCACCACGAGGGTGCGCTGGTGCTCCCCGCCGACGCGGGGGTGGTCCGCAGTGCATCCGCTCCCCCAGCCCTGCCGTCCGGTGCTCCCCGCCGACGCGGGGGTGGTCCGGCCGGCGAAGGCGCGACCCGCGACCAGCAGAAGTGCTCCCCGCCGACGCGGGGGTGGTCCGGCATTGGATGGAGGAGAGCATGACCAGGGTGTGTGCTCCCCGCCGACGCGGGGGTGGTCCGTCGGCCGTCGACATGGGCGGCAAGGTCGTCCAGTGCTCCCCGCCGACGCGGGGGTGGTCCGTACTCGGTGGCACCGCAGGACAGCAGGAAGTGGTGCTCCCCGCCGACGCGGGGGTGGTCCGCACTGGCGGAAGACCAGCCCGGAGTTCCAGGCGTGCTCCCCGCCGACGCGGGGGTGGTCCGTCGGCGGCCTGGTCGATCGGGCGCAGCCGGGGGTGCTCCCCGCCGACGCGGGGGTGGTCCGACCAGCACGCCGCGCGGATCGTTGCGGATGTCGTGCTCCCCGCCGACGCGGGGGTGGTCCGCCGCCGGAATCACGCCGCCCCACGCCCCCGGCGTGCTCCCCGCCGACGCGGGGGTGGTCCGTCCGCCGGGTACCTGAGCGGCTCGGCCGACTGGTGCTCCCCGCCGACGCGGGGGTGGTCCGGCAATCCGCGAGGCCAAAGGGCTCAGCCTGAGGTGCTCCCCGCCGACGCGGGGGTGGTCCGCTCACCTCTCGTACCGCGTCGGGTTCGTCGTCGTGCTCCCCGCCGACGCGGGGGTGGTCCGGACGGGCAGCAGATGTACGCGGACGACGTGTCGTGCTCCCCGCCGACGCGGGGGTGGTCCGCCTTCGACAGGTCCTGCATGTTCATGTCGCCGGTGCTCCCCGCCGACGCGGGGGTGGTCCGTACTCGATCCCGATCGGGTCGGACGGGCAGATGTGCTCCCCGCCGACGCGGGGGTGGTCCGGAGCTGGCGGCCGAGGACGCCGCGGCGAAGGTGTGCTCCCCGTCGACGCGGGGGTGGCGCCGTGACAGTTGGATTCCGTCAGGGCTTCTCGAAGTGACCACGAATGAGTCCTATGCGAGGAGATGATCGGCTCGCACCGTGTATCACGCGATTGCAGTATGACCAAATCTGCGGCTCTCCTGAAGATCTCGGAGTACCGACTCCGAAGGGTAAACGCCGTGCCCGAGCAATTCATGAGTGTCAAGCAGACCGCCGAGTACCTCAACATGTCCGTTGCCTGGGTCTATCGAGAGGCAACTGGCGTCGGTCTCGTTCCTTACAAGTTCGGGTCTGGGAGGAACGCGAAGCTGCAGTTCAAGGTCTCGGAAGTTCAGGCGTGGGTAAAGCAGCAGCGAGTATCCGGCGTCTGACCCGGGAATGAGTCTGGGGCGGGCCAGTTCAGTTTCGCTGGCCCGCCCCAGCTTTCAGGCGGCGAGGCCGAGGTCGAGCACCTCGGCGGCCCGGCTGATCGAGCCGGGCATCAGGTGGCGGTACACCTTGAACGTGATGTCGACGCTGCGGTGGCCCATCCAGTCGGCGACGTCGGTGATCGGGATGTTGTTGCTGAGGCAGTTCGAGGCGAAGAAGTGGCGGAAGCCGTAGAGGACCATGCCCTCCGGAATGTCGATCTCGCCGCTCCTCTTGATCCGCGCCCACTGGTTGTCGATGTAGTAGCCGAGGAAGGGCCGAGTGATGTCCATCGGGTGGCGGAGCAGGTAGCCGTCGACGGTGCCGTAGGTCTCTGCGTACCCGAGGACGCTGTCCTTGACGCGGCGGGGGAGCGGCACGTCGCGGTACTCGCCCTCCTTCCGGTGCTTCAGCTTCGCGTAGTTCTTGGTGGTTTGGTTGACCTGTTCGGTGACCCGGTACACGTCGTCGGCCACGATGTTGTTGATGTTGACTGCGTACGCTTCGCCGTTGCGTAGGCCACAGCCGCTCATGAGGTCGACAACCAGGCGGAAGGCATCGTCGCCGGCACCACGGATCCCGTGCAGCTGGCCGACCGACGGGATGACGGCCTTCTTCGGGTCGTACTGGGGCGGCTTGACCCCGTCGACCGGGTTGTCCTCGTACAGGCCGAGTCGGTGCGCGTCGAGCAGGATCGCCTTGAGCTTGTCGAAGGCGTTGGTCTGTGTGGCCAAGCCGATGTCGTTGCGCTCCATGGTCAAGATGAAGGACTCGACGACCTTGTGGTCGAAGGTGCCCATGCGGCGGCTCCCGAAGAATGGGAGCAGATGGTGTGTCAGCAGGGAGTCCAGGTGGCGTATCGAGGCGGGGCCGAGGTCGCGCTGCCCGGCCTTCCACTCCTTGGCGTACGCGGAGAACGGCATCAGCCCGTACTTCTGGATACGCTCCGCCTTCCGCTGGCTCAGTGGTGAGTTCTTCCGGGCCTGGTACATCTCGGCCAGGCGGGCCTTCGCCTTGTCCTGGGTGGCGAAGCCGGATTCCTCGGTCTGCTGGCCGGCCGCGTTGCGGTAGCGGATCTTGTACTCGTGCGGGCACCGGCTCCACTTGGACTCGGGGTGCTCGCACTCCTTGAAGAAGGTGCCCATGCCGCGGATGAGATTGACGGTTGCCATGATCGCTTCGAGCCCCCTGGAGTCATGCTGACACTTTGCTGACTCGGGAGGGTCCGTCATGCCCGTGACCTGGGTGAAAACGCCAGATCGGTGATATGTGGTGGAACTTCATCGGCCGAGACAGTGCCGAGATCGTCCAGGCCGTCGAGGACTGGGAGAAGGGCGACCGGTTCGGGACGGTGCACGGGTACGCGGGGGAGCGGCTGCGGGCGCCGCAGTTGCCGCCGGGGGAGTTGAAGCCTCGGGGGAGGGTGCGCTGAGCTGGGGGGAATCTGATCCGGACGGCGCGCCGTCCCGCTGCGCGCCGCCCGCCCGTCGGCTGTCCTGGGTGGGGCCGCTCTCGAGGCGGGTGCTCAGCGCTTCTCCGCCGCCTGAGCGGCTTCGGGGCGGCACCGGTGACCGCTCGCCACGAGTCTGATTCGCAGGCGCACCGAGCTCGACCCCGCCGCGCGCCTGTACCTCGGCCACCTCGATGCCAGCGCCTGCGTCGACCGCCCGTCGAGGTCAGCGAGACCACCACACGTCCTTCGCGTCGGGCTAAGGGCGTGATGACCAGATCGGGCAGTCGGTGTCGTGGGTGCTGAGCATGACGACCGTGCCGCCGTCCATCACCTTTCGGGTGAGGACGATGTCGCAGCAGTTCGCGGTCCGGGCATGGCGGGGTCCGAGGTCGTTCCGGGCGCGCAGGTCGTCCGGAGCATCTTGAAGCTCCTGTACGTCCCGGTCCGGAATCTCGGTCTCCGGCCATCGCGGTGTGTACCCGGTGGCGTTGGGGAGCGAGCGAGTGGTCCCCTCCTTCGGGATACGTCGGCGGGGGACGTGTTCGATGGGGACCCCGAGCGCACGGGCTCGTGCGTGCAGGCGGCGGCGATCACGGCGTTCGGACATCGCACCACCATGCCCGCCGGAACTGCGTTTGCGCCAGTCGCTGCCCCGCGACCGCAGGCTCGGCCGCCGTGGGCGGTGGCCCTGGCGCGCCGAACTCCGTTCCAGTGCCATGGATGTCAGTGCCGTCCCGGTCCCGTTGGTCGGCCCGGTGTCCTGGTGCGGCTCCGTGGGCTGCTGAGGACGGCCGAGGCAGTCAAGCGGCCGGAGACCGAGCAGGGACCGATCCGCCAGGTCCCGGGACCGTAGGCACCCGGACGGCCGGTGTGCTGCGCCCCCCGGAAGGTGGCCTGCCCACCCCAACGGCTTCCTTACCGGCGCCTCGCTACACTGAGCCCTCGCTGCCGCCTCCGCATCAGGGGCTCGTCACGCAGGCAATCAACAGGAGGATGGCCCGGTGCGCACTCGTCGATGGATTTCCGTGGTCGCCGGGGTCGTGGCGTTGAGCAGCCCGGCGGTCGCGTACGCACGCAGTGGGGGCGGCAGCCACGGGTTCGGTGGCGGCGGTGGCGGCGGGGGCAGCCACGGTGGTGGCGGCTTCCACGGGTCGACCATCGGCGGCTTCGGCCACGGTGTCGGGATCGGTGGCGGCGCCGGGGGCGGCGGGTTCGTCGTCCTGCTGGTGATCGTGCTGCTGCTCGTGCTGTTCCTGTGGCTCAGGTCTCGGTCCCGCAAGGCGGCATCGGCGGACGGCCTGAACACGGTCTCGGACCGTACCGCGCACCGCGCGGACGAGCAGGCTCGCAAGCGCGCCGCCCAGGTCGGGGCCCGGGTCGACGCGATCGCCGACACGGACGCGACCTTCGACCGCGAGGCGCTCGAACGCCGTGCTGTCTGGCTGTACGGGACGGCCCAACGTGCCTGGACCGCAAGTGACCACGCCACGCTGCAGCAGATCCTGTCCCCGGTGCTCTACGGCAAGTGGGCCGACGAGCTGCGCGACTACGCGTCGCGTGGCGAGGTCAACGTCGTGGAGATCGTCTCCGGCCCGGTCGTCGAGCTGGTCGACCTCGCGAATCGCGCGGGCGAGGTGAACGACACCGTCACCTTCCGGATCACGGCGACGCTCAACGACTACGTGCGCCGCGGCTACGGCCAGATCGCGGAGCGCAAGGACGGCTCGACGCGCCCGGTCGAGTACTGGACGCTGCGCAAGAACGGGGCCGGCGAGTGGATCGTGTCGTCGGTGGAGCAGGCGGCCGAGGGTGCGCACCACCTGACCAACGCCATCGAGACGGACGGCTGGGACCAGAAGGAGGTCGCTCGTGAGGCGGTGCTGGAGGTCGCCGGGAAGACCGCGGTCAGGGGCGTGAGCGACATCCTGTCGCTCACCAACATCTCCTGGAGCACGGATGCCGACGCCGCCGTCGGCGATCTGAGCGTGCTCGACGGTCGGTTCGACAGGTCGGTCCTCGAGGTCGCCGTCGAGCGGTTCCTGGAGGAGTGGGTCATCAACGACGGCAGCCTGGACTTCACCCCCGTACGGACGGTCAACCGGACCGTCATGCGTGACGCCGTCATCAGCTCGGTCAAGGTGAGCTCGCTGGTCTCGCCCGACCCGATCGTCTTCCGGGTCGCGGTCGACGCGGAGGGCGTCTACTACGAGGTCGACCGCAGCACCGAACAGGTGCTCCGCGGTGACGCCCGCAAGCGCAGGCCCATCGCCTTCTCCTTCGACCTCCGGCTGGACGACACCTCGACCAACGCCTGGACCGTGATCGCGGCCAACGTGCCGTAGGCGGGGCCCGCACGTCGGGGTGGGGCGACCTCGGGGTCGGCCCTCCCCGACGTGTTTCGGCTCGGCGGCGCGCTCAGGGGCAGGTGACGGGGGCGGCAGGCACCCCGTCGCCCCCGGGAACCCGCCCCCAGCACCCCGACCTACTGGGCGGTGGCGAGCTCGACCTGCACGCCGCTGCAGCCGTAGGGCCCGGCGAAGGTGGCGGGAGCGGAGACGAAGGACAGTCGCGAACGGACCACGCCAGGTGCTGAGCAGCGCACTGTTGGCCTCGATCTCGGCCAGGACCGCTCGGGGCGCGGAGCCGTAGGTGTTGGTCCAGCCGGATCCGAGACTGCCTCGGAGAGGTGCCGGTTCCGCCGGCGCCGTTGACCAGGGTGTTGCCCCTGCCGTGCCCGGGGTTGCTCAGACGGGCGACCTGACGGAGCGTCATGATGCCCTGTACGGGCGGCGTGGATGCGGGGGTGGTGCAGTAGGGCTGGGTAGCCCAGCCCCCGGCCCGGTTGCGGCCGAAGCCTTCCGGCTGCCGCCAACCAGCGGGGTGCCGTCGGCGCCGGCGGGGGTCGGTGCCGGGCGGTGCCGACGCGTCGTCAGTACCGGCCCCGGCCCCGGCCCCGGCCCCGGCCCCGGCCCCGGCCCTGACCCCGGCCCTGACCCCGGCCCTGACCCTGGCCCGTGCTGGTGCTGGTCTGTTGCCATCGGAATTCCCCGGCGGATCGTCGTCATGAGGCGAGAGAGCGCTCTCTCAAGGCCGCAGCTGAGGGTGGACCACTCGCCGACGCGGTGTCAAGGGGCCGTCGGAGAACGGAATCGCGACACCGGAGCCACGGCCCGCCGCCCGTGTCGCCGTCCACCGCCGCCGATCCCGGGTACTCGTGGCTCGCCCTGTCCGAAGTCTTGACAGGCCTGCGGGCGCCACCCGCAGAATGGTGCGAACCGCTGAGAGAGCGCTCTCTCGCCAGCCCCCACCCACGGCTTCCCGAGCGCGCCCTCAGGAGTCGCCCCCTGTCCGGAAGCCGACGCACCCCCACCTGCCGGTCCGGTCCTCCGTGCCGTCGTCGCGCCCCTCGCGGGCCGGCCGACGGCCGGGTCCGTACGCCCCGCCGTGGACCGGTGGACCAGTGGACCGGCAGTCCCGTGTCCACGCCGGTCCCGTGTCCACGGTCGCCCCGGAACGCCCACCCGTGGCCGCTCCGACGGTCGGGGCGTCCGGTGGCCGTTCGCCTCGCGTCCCTTCCGGCCTTCGAGTTGCCCGAAAGGATTCCCGCATGTTCCCACGCCTCCGATCGTTGCGAGCGCTCGCGTCGCTCGCGCTCGTGTCGGCTGCCGCGGCCGCCACCCTGGTCGCCGCACCGGCTGCGCAGGCCGGCACCGCACCGCCCCCGCCCGCGGGGTGGACCACGGTGTTCAGCGACGACTTCGCCGGACCGGCCGGGTCTGCCCCCGCGTCGGCGAACTGGTTCTACGACATCGGCACCGGCTACGGGACCGGCGAGAAGGAGCAGACCACCAGCTCCACCGACAACACCTACGTCGACGGCAACGGGCACCTGGTGCTGAAGGCGGTCAACAACGGCGGCAGTTGGACCTCGGCCCGGATCGAGAGCACCCGGGACGACTTCCAGGCGCCGGCCGGCGGGAAGTTGGAGATGACCGCCTCCATCCTGCAGCCCAACCCGGCGAGCGGGCTGGGCTACTGGCCCGCGTTCTGGGCCCTGGGCTCGCCGATGCGGGCCGGCGGCGGTTGGCCGCAGTCCGGTGAGCTCGACATGATGGAGGACGTCAACGGGCTGAACCAGGCCTCGCAGACCCTGCACGACTCGGCGGGCAGCAGCGGCCACGGTCTGATCGCCTGTCCGGACACCAGCTCCGGCTGCCAGACCGGCTACCACACCTACTCGGTGATCGTGGACCGCACCAACACCGCTGCGGAGTCGCTCCAGTACCTGATGGACGGCACGGTGGAGAGCACCGTCACCGAGGCGTCGGTGGGAACCGCCGCCTGGCAGCAGGCGATCGACCACGGCTTCTTCATCATCTTCGACCTGGCCATGGGCGGGAACTACCCCGACGGCGTCTCCGGAACGACCACGCCGACCGCCGCCACCACGTCCGGGGCCTCGATGAGCGTGGCCTACGTCGCGGTCTACGAGCAGGGTGGCAACTCGACCCCGACCGGGACCGCCACCGCGACGGGTGCGCTCACCGGCACCGGCGGACTGTGCCTGAACAACCAGAACTCGCTGAACACCGCGGGGAACCCGATCGGCGTGGCCGGCTGCAACGGGAGCGCGGGCCAGCAGTGGTCGCCGTACTCCGACGGGACGATGCGCGCCCAGGGCGGCTGCCTGGACGTGGTCAGCGCCGGGACCACCAGCGGGACCAACGTCGACTGGTACCCGTGCAACGGCACCCCCGCCCAGAACTGGACCCACCAGGCCAACGGCGAGCTCGTCAACCCCAACTCGGGCCTGTGCCTGGGCGTTCCCGGTGGCAACACCGGCGCCCGGCTCGACATCGAGACCTGCACCGACTCGGCGACCCAGCAGTGGACCCTGCCGTCCGGCAGCGGGGGCGGCGGCAGCTGCGGCACCACCGACCTCGCACTCAACCGCACCGCGACGGCCTCGTCGCAGGAGAACGTCGCCTTCCCGGCGGCGAACGCCGTGGACGGCAACAGCGGGACCCGTTGGTCCAGCGCGTTCGCCGACCCGCAGTGGCTGCAGGTGGACCTGGGCTCGACGCGGTCGATCTGCGGGGTGAGCCTCGCCTGGGAGACCGCCTACGGGAAGGCGTTCCAGATCCAGACGTCCAACGACGGCACCACCTGGACCACGATCTACTCCACCGCCGCCGGGACCGGCGGCACCCAGGCGCTGAGCGTCTCCGGCAGCGGACGCTACGTCCGGATGTACGGCACGGCGCGTGCCACCCAGTGGGGCTACTCGCTCTGGGAGTTCCAGGTGTTCGGCAGCTGATCCCCGCACGGTCGGTCCCGGGGAGGACCGGCTCGCGGCCCTGTCCGCCCGGCGTCGGCGGGCGGACAGGGCCGTGCGGTCGCGCGCAAACGCGGAAGGGCGGAGGCGCGCAGCGCGCCGCTGCGCCCGCAGGACGTCGAACACAGGTGTTGAACGCAGAGCGGGAGCCAGCGCCGGTCCGGGTGGACCCAGCCGTTCACGAGTATTGACAGTGCATCGGAAACAGGTGTGTCATGCCCCTGCAATGTTTACTAGTTGAACTCAACTGGCGTGCCCGTCCCGGCCCTTGACGCTCCGCGATTTCTGCCCCCACCCCACCTGCATGCCCTGGAGGCATCGTGCGCAGAACCGCAGCTCCCCCCAGGCTCGGCCGTGTGGCCGTGGTCCTGGCGGCCCTCTCCAGCTCGCTGTTGGCGGGCGCCGCGGGTGCCGCGCCCGCCTCGTCCACGTCGTCCACGTCGTCCACGTCGTCCGCCTCGTCCACGTCGGCCGTCTCCTCTGCGTCGTCCGCCGCGGCGGCGTCGACCGCCTGCCCGTGGGTCGGCTCCAGCGCGCCGATCCCGCAACGGGTCGGCGCGGTGCTGGCGCGGATGACGCTGGACCAGAAGGTCCAGTTGATGACCGGCGCGAACGGCTCGTCGGGCTACGCCGGATTCACCCCGGCGATCGGCTCGCTCTGCATCCCGGCGATGAACCTGTCCGACGGTCCCGCGGGAGTGGGCCAGGGGAACGGCAACGTCACCCAACTCCCGGCGCCGGTGGACGTCGCCGCCACCTGGGACACCGGTGCGGAGCAGGCCTACGGCCAGGTCAACGGCGCCGAGCACGCCGCCAAGGGGGCGACGGTCGACCTCGGACCGACCATCAACATCGTCCGCGACCCGCGCTGGGGCCGGGCGTTCGAGTCGGTCGGCGAAGACCCCTACCTCAACGGGCAGATGGGCGCCGCCACCATCCGAGGGGTGCAGTCCACCGGCGTGCTGGCCCAGGTCAAGCACATCGCGGCGTACAACCAGGAGACCAACCGCAACACCGCGGCCGACGACGTGATCGTCGGCGACCAGGCGCTGCAGGAGGTCTACCTGCCCGCCTTCCAGGCTGCCGTGCAGCAGGCCGCGCCCTCCTCGGCGATGTGCTCCTACGCCATGATCAACGGCACCTGGGCCTGCGAGAGCAAGGCGATCCTGAACGACGCGCTGCGGCAGCAGTTCGGCTTCGCCGGCTTCGTCACCTCCGACTGGGGCGCGACGCACTCCACCGTCGCCTCCGTGGACGCGGGCCTGGACCAGGACATGCCGGCCGGCGACCCGTACTACGGCGGCGTGCTGACCGGAGCCGTCAACGCCAACCAGGTGGCGCAGTCGACCGTCGACACGTCGGTCTCGCGGATCCTCACCGAGATGTTCGCCTTCGGGCTGTTCGACAAGCCGGTGACGGGCTCCACCGCCCAGGTGGCCACCGGCGGCGCCGACCAGGCCACCGGCGAGCGCATCGCGGAGGAGGGCACGGTGCTGCTCAAGAACGCCGGCGGCGTCCTCCCGCTGGGGTCCTCGACCACCTCCGTCGCGGTCATCGGCCAGGACGCCTCGACCAGAGCCAGGACCTCCGGTGGCGGCAGCGCCGACGTGAACTCCAGTGGCACGGTCACGCCGTTGCAGGGGATCCAGGCCGCCGCGCCGGCGGGCACGACCGTCGCCTACGACGCCGGGAGCAGCACCAGTTCCGCCGCCGCGCTGGCGGCCAGGTCGAGCGTGGCGGTGGTCTTCGCCGGCACGGGGGAGAGCGAGGGCTCGGACCTGCCGGGCATCGACCTGTCGAGCGCGGACAACGCGCTGATCGCGGCGGTCGCGGCCGCGAACCCGAACACCGTCGTGGTGCTCAACAACGGCTCGGCCGTCACGATGCCGTGGCTCGGCTCGGTCAAGGGCGTCCTGGAGGCGTGGTACCCGGGCCAGAGCGACGGGACGGCCATCGCCAACCTGCTGTTCGGGCACACCAACCCGTCGGGCCACCTGCCGGTGACCTTCCCGACCGACCTGTCGCAGGTGCCGGCGAACACCCAGGCCCAGTGGCCGGGCGTCAACAACCAGGTCCAGTACTCGGAAGGCGTCGACGTCGGGTACCGGTGGTACGACAGCAAGGGTCTCAAGCCGCTGTTCCCGTTCGGCTTCGGTCTGTCCTACACCACCTTCTCCTTCAGCAATGTGACGGTCGGTCAGCTGCCGCAGGGCGGGGCGGCGACGGTCACCGCGACCGTGACCAACACCGGCGCGCGGGCGGGCGCGGACGTGGCCCAGCTCTACGTCACCGACCCGGCGGCCGCCGGGCAACCGCCGCGCCGGCTGCAGGGCTTCGCCCGGGTGAACCTGCAGCCGGGGCAGAGCCAGACCGTCAGCTTCCCGCTGACCGAGCAGAACCTGCACCACTGGAACACCGCCACGGGCAGCTGGGCCACCAGCACCGGGGCCTACACGATCGCGGTCGGTGACGCCGACTCCGCCGACGCGCTGAAGGCGACCGCGACGCTCACGGTCTCGGCGAACCAGCTGGGCCGGCCGGTCACGCTCACCAACCCCGGTGCGCAGGAGGGCCTGGCCGGCACGGCGGTCTCGCTGACCGCGGCCGCCACCGACGCGACCGCCGGCCAGACCCCGGCCTTCACCGCCACCGGCCTGCCCGCCGGCATCGCACTCTCCACGGCCGGCCGGTTCACCGGCACGCCCACCACACCCGGCACCTACACCGTCGACCTGACCGCCGAGGACGCGAACGGCGCCCAGGCCACGACCGCGTTCACCTGGACCGTGGTGCCGAGTTCGGCCGGCCTCCCGACGACCCCGCTGGTCGGGTACCAGGGCCTGTGCCTCGACGTGGCCGGTGCGAACAACACCGACGGCACGGCCGTCCAGGTCTACACCTGCAACGGCACCGACGCCCAGCAGTGGACCGAGGAGTCGGACGGTACCGTCCGCACCCTCGGCAAGTGCCTGGACGCCTCCGGCGCGGGCACCGCGAACGGGACCAAGGTGGACCTGGCCGGCTGCACCGGCAGCGGCGCGCAGACCTGGCAGCCCCAGTCCGGCGGCACCCTGCTCAACCCGGCCTCCGGTCGCTGCCTGGACGACACCGCGAGCGGCCTGTCCGGCACCCAGGTCCAGCTCTGGGACTGCTCGGCCGCGGCCAACCAGCTCTGGCACCCGCCGACGGGCTCGACCCCCACCCGCACCGGTCCGGTGACCGGCTACGCCTCCCTCTGCCTCGACGTCCGCAGTGCCGGCAGCGCCGACCGCACGCCGGTCCAGGTGTACACCTGCAACGGCACCAACGCCCAGCAGTGGACCGTGGACCCCGCCGCCAACACCCTGCGGGCGCTGGGCAAGTGCCTGGACGTGAACGGTGCCGGCAGCGCGAACGGCACCCTGGTCCAGCTCTACACCTGCAACGGCACCGGGGCGCAGACCTGGCAGCCCCAGTCCGGCGGCGCCCTGCTCAACCCGGCCTCCGGGCGCTGCCTGGACGACACCGGATCCGGTGGCGCCGGCACGCAGTTGGAGATCTGGGACTGCACCGGCGGCGCCAACCAGAAGTGGACGCTGCCCTGACGCAGCGGGTGACCCGCTGACGGGGCTGTCGCACACGGTGCGGCAGCCCCGTTCGCGCCTCCCCGGCCGCTTCGTGCAACCTTTCCCGCGGCCCCTCGCATTAGGGGGTCGGGCAGCGCACACCGGCGCTGCCCGTGAGGACGAGGGAGGGGGCCACATGGTGCGGACCGCAGCGAACGCGCGCGACGCCGAGTTCACCGAGTATGCGGCGTCCCGGGCCGGGTGGCTGCGCCAGGTGGCGTACCTGCTCTGCGGAGACTGGCACCGGGCCGACGACCTGGTGCAGGAGAGCATCACCAAGCTGTACGTGAACTGGTCCCGGGCGGGGCGGGTGGAGAACCGCGACGGCTACGCCCGGACGGTGCTGGTCAACACCTTCCTGGCGGAGCAGCGGACCTCCTGGTGGCGGCGGACCCGGACGGCGGCGACGACGCCGGACCGGGCGTCGGCGGGAACGGACGTGGACGTCTCGCTCGACCTGCGGACGGCGCTGGCGGCGCTGCCGCCGCGGCAACGGGCCGCGGTGGTGCTGCGCTACTACTGCGACCTCTCGGTCGAGCAGACCGCCGACCACCTGGGGTGCTCGGCCGGGAACGTGAAGAGTCAGACCTCGCGCGGACTGGACGCGCTGCGGCGCGCCTTCGCGCAGCGACCGGTTGAGGGGAGCAGGGCGTGAACGACGGGACGACACTGGCCGGGGAGCTTTCGGCGCTGGCGCAGGAGCCCGCCCCGCCGAGCGGGGTGGACGTGCACGAGGCGGTGCGCCGCGGCCGCGGCCGGCTGCTGCGGCGCCGGGTGGCGTGGCTGACCGCGGCGACCGCGGTGGTGGCGTCCTCGGTCGCGCTGGCCGCGCTGCTGCCCGTCCGCAGCGAGGCGGCGGGCCCGGCCGGGCGGGCGACCGCGACCGCGACCGCATCCGCGTCCCCGTCGCCGAGCGGGGTGAGCACCTGGAACCCGGTGCCACCGCCGACCGGGGCCCCCGCGCCGTCCAGCACCAAGACGCTCGCGCCGTTGACCGGCCGCGATCCGCTGGTCGCCGACGGCCGGTTCGGCTGGCTGCCGGACCGGGTCAACCGGACCAGCTACGCGCTGCAGGCCGAGGGCGGGTACGCGAACGCGGCGGTGGACCCGATCGGGCCGACCACCCCGTCCTTCCACCTGACGGTCTTTCCGGTGGGGGTGACGCCCGCGCTGCCGGTGCTGATGGACGGCAAGCCCAACCTGCCGGGCTACACCCCCGGGAACCACGCCATCCGGATCGAGGCCCCGCCGGTCAACGGCCGGGAGGCGTACTGGATCAGCGCCAGCGACCCCAACGTGGCGAAGGGCATGAACGAGCTGCGCTGGCAGACCGCCGAGGGCCGGTGGGCGCAGCTGGACTCCGGCGAGCTCTCGGGCGACGACGCCCAGCGGGTGCCGCTGCAGGTGGCGGCCGGCGTGACCACGGGCCACTGGGAGGTGCCGCTGCCCCTGCGGTTCGACGGCCTGCCGGCGGGCTTCACGGCCTACTCCGTCTCGCTCGACCAGACGCGCGGCGGCACTGACTTCCAACTGCGGCTGGGCCTGCGGGACTCGGCCGACCACGCGATCGGCGTCTCGGTCCAGCCGGACGTCCCGTCGCCGGAACAGAGCGGTCCGCCCGGTGGGCCGGTCCGGCAGTCGCCGGGGACGTGCAAGTCCGAGTCGGGCGTCCGGGTCTGCGTCAGGCCGTCGAGCTCGCAGGACGCGGAGCACGCCTTCGACCAGGTCGGCGGGGCCCAGGGCCTGCTGGACCGGATCACCCTGTTCGGCACCGACCCGGCGAAGTGGAGCACGGGCACGCTCGGGTGACGGTGGCTCCGTCGGCGGGGGCCGGCCGGACAGTGCGGTGTCCGGCCCC
>NZ_JBHYKG010000228.1:0-14076 GCF_042741245.1 Kitasatospora sp. NPDC058965 | reverse complement strand
GTGCTCAGGTCGGCCGGCGGCTCGGCGCCGCCGGCCGCCACCCGGGCGCCCTGCGCGATCCCGCCGCGGATGTAGCCGAGCACCCGCTCGCGCTGGCGGGCGCTGACCAGCGGGCCCATCCGGGTCCCGGGCTCGGCCGGGTCGCCGGGCGCGTACTTGGCGGCGGCCTTCGCGGCGATCGCCACCGCCTCCTCGTACTGGTCCTCGTGCACCAGCAGCCGGGTCCAGGCGGCGCAGGTCTGGCCGGAGTTGACGAAGACGTTGGCGGCGTTGACGTTCACGGCGCGGGCCAGGTCGGCCCCGGGGAGCACCACGTTGGCGGACTTGCCGCCCAGCTCCAGGGCGACCCTCCTGATCCCGCGGCCGGCGCTCTCGGCGATCGCGCGGCCCACGGCGGTGGAGCCGGTGAAGGAGACCAGGTCGACCCCGGGGTGCTCGGCCAGCGCCGCGCCGGCCTCCGCGCCCAGGCCGGTGACCAGGTTGAAGACGCCGGCCGGGAAGCCGGCCCCGGCCACCAGTTCGGCGAACAGCCGGGCCACCAGCGGGGTGTCCTCGGCGGGCTTGAGCACCACGGTGCAGCCGGCGGCGAGCGCCGGGACCACCTTGGCGACGATCTGGTGCAGCGGGTAGTTCCACGGAGTGATCGCGGCGACCACGCCGACCGGCTCGTGCAGGACGGTGGAGTTGCCGATCCGCTCGGAGAACGCGTAGCCGGCCAGCAGGTCCACGTAGGAGGAGGCGACGGCCAGCGGCAGGCCGGCCTGCACGGCGGTGGCGAAGCCGATCGGGCTGCCCTGCTCGGCCAGCACGGTCTCGGCGATCCGCTGCTGCTGCTCGGCCAGCGCGTCGCGCAGCCGGGTGAGCGGGGCCAGCCGCTCCTCCCGGCCGGTCAGCCCCCAGGCCCGGGCGGCGGCGCGGGCGGCGGCCACCGCCGCGTCCACGTCGGCGGCGGTGCCGGCCGGCACGGTCGCGATGACCTGCTCGGTCGCCGGGTTCACCACCTCCAGCACGCCGCCGCCGAGGCTGGGCTGCCAGCGGCCGCCGATGTACTGGTCCGCATGCTGCTGCACGGTGGGTCCTCTCCTCGCGCGTGCTACCGGGGCGTTAACTACCACTGCTAGTTAACGCCCCGGTCCCCGCCCGACGCAAGGACGCCGCCAGATTACTGGGGGGTGACGTAGGCCCCGCTGATGCCGCCGTCGACCAGGAAGGTGTTGGCGGTCATGAAGGAGGAGTCGTCACTGGCCAGGAAGGCGACCGCGGCCGCGATCTCCTCCGGCTCGGCGAACCGGCCGAGCGGGATGTGCACCAGGCGGCGGGCGGCGCGCTCCGGGTCCTTGGCGAACAGCTCCTGCAGCAGCGGGGTGTTCACCGGCCCCGGGCAGAGCGCGTTGACCCGGATCCCCTCCCGGGCGAACTGCACGCCCAGCTCGCGCGACATCGCCAGCACCCCGCCCTTGGAGGCGCTGTAGGAGATCTGCGAGGTGGCCGCGCCCATCACCGCGACGAACGACGCGGTGTTGATGATCGAGCCCTTGCCCTGCGCCTGCATGTGCGGGATCGCGTACTTGCAGCACAGGTAGACGCTGGTCAGGTTGACCTCCTGGACCCGCTTCCAGGCGTCCAGGCCGGTGGTCAGGATCGAGTCGTCGTCCGGCGGCGAGATGCCCGCGTTGTTGAACGCGATGTCCAGCCGGCCGTAGGTGTCCACAGCGGTCCGGAACATCGCCTTCACGGCCTCCTCGTCGGTCACGTCGCAGGCCACGAACAGGCCGCCGACCTCCTCGGCGACGGCCTTGCCGGCCGTCTCGTCCACGTCGACGCAGACGACCTTGGCGCCCTCGGCGGCGAACCGCCGGGCGGTGGCCAGGCCGATCCCGCTGCCGGCACCGGTGATGACGGCCACGCGGCCGTCGAGGCGGTTGGTGGTCATAGTGCTCAATCCTCCGTGGCGATGAAGACGTTCTTGGTTTCGGTGAAGGCCTGCAGCGCGTCCGGGCCCAGCTCGCGGCCGAGGCCGGACTGCTTGAAGCCGCCGAACGGCGTGGTGTAGCGGACCGAGGAGTGCGAGTTGACCGACAGGTTGCCGGCCTCCACCCCGCGCGCCACCCGCAGCGCGCGGCCCACGTCCCTGGTCCAGATCGAGCCGGAGAGCCCGTACTCGGTCGCGTTGGCGATCCGCACCGCCTCGGCCTCGTCGGCGAACGGCAGCACGGCGACCACCGGACCGAAGACCTCCTCGGTGAAGACCCGGGACGCCGGGTCCACCGGGGTCACCACGGTGGGCGGGAACCAGAAGCCCTTCCCGTCGGGCACCGTGCCGCGCAGGTGGACCGAGGCGCCGTCCAGGTAGGAGCTCACCCGGGCGTGGTGGGCCGCCGAGATCAGCGGGCCCATCTCGGTGGCCTCCTCGCGCGGGTCGCCCACCCTGACCCCGAGCACGGCCGGCTCCAGCAGGGCGAGGAACTCCTCGTAGACGCTCTGCTGGACCAGGATCCGCGACCGGGCGCAGCAGTCCTGCCCGGCGTTGTCGAAGACGGCGTACGGCGCGGTGGCGGCCGCCTTGGCCAGGTCGGCGTCGGCGAAGACGATGTTGGCGCTCTTGCCGCCGAGCTCCAGGGTGACCGGCTTGACCTGCTCGGCGCAGCCGGCCGCGATCTCCTTGCCGACCCGGGTGGAGCCGGTGAAGACCACCTTGCGCACGTCCGGGTGGGTCACCAGCCGGCGCCCGACCACGTCGCCGCGCCCGGGCAGCACCTGCAGCACGCCCTCCGGGAGCCCGGCCCGCAGCGCCAGTTCGGCCAGCCGCAGCGCGGTCAGCGGGGTCAGCTCGGCGGGCTTGAGCACCACCGTGTTGCCGGCCGCCAGCGCCGGCGCCAGGCCCCAGGCGGCGATCGGCAGCGGGAAGTTCCACGGCACGATGATCCCCACCACGCCGAGCGGCTCCTGGAAGGTGACGTCGATGCCGCCGGCCACCGGGATCTGCCGGCCGAACAGCCGCTCCGGCGCGGCCGCGTAGTACTCGATCACGTCGCGCGCGTTGCCCGCCTCCCAGCGGGCGTTGCCGATGGTGTGGCCGGCGTTGGCCACCTCCAGCTGGGCCAGCTGCTCGCGCTCGGCGTCCACCGCGGCGGCGAACGCGCGCAGCAGCCGGGCCCGGTCGGCCGGGGCGACCCGGCGCCAGCCCTCGAAGGCCGCCTTGGCCCGGGCGACGGCGGCGTCGGTCTCGGCGAGGCCGGCCAGCGCCACCGTCTCGATCACTTCCTCGGTGGCCGGGTTGACCACCTCGAACAGCTCGGCTTCTGTGCTGGTCACGCTGGGCTCTCCTCAAGGGCGCGGACGAAGGCGTCGAACAGGCGCGGGTCGGCGGGATCGGCCTCCGGGTGCCACTGCACGCCGACCGCGAAGCGGGCACCGGACAGCTCGACCGCCTCCACCGTGCCGTCCTCGCTCCAGGCCACGGCGCGCAGGCCGGTGCCGAGCGCGTCGGCGGCCTGGTGGTGGTAGCAGAGCACCTCGGCGCCGGTGCCGAGGACGCCCGCCAGGACGCTCTGCTCGGCCACCCGGACGGTGCGGCGGCGGAAGACCGCCGGGGCCTCCTGGTGGCTGTCGTCCCCGGTGCGCTCGGGCAGGTGCTGGACCAGGGTGCCGCCGAGCGCGACGTTGAGGATCTGCAGGCCGCGGCAGACGCCGAGCAGCGGCAGGTCGAGGTCGAGCGCGGCCCGGGTCAGGGCCAGCTCCCACTCGTCGCGCCCGACCCGGGGCGGGCCGGTGCGCGGGTGCGGGGCACGGCCGTAGCGGCTCGGCTCCACGTCGGGGCCGCCGGCCAGCACCAGGCCGTCCAACCGGGCCAGCAGCTGCTTCGGCTCGCCGACCGGCTGCGGCGGCAGCAGCACCGGCACCGCACCCGCGGCGGTGATCGCGTCCACGTACAACTGCGGCACCAGGGCGGCCGGCTGGTCCCACACGCCCCAGGCGGCCTGCTCCAGGTAGCTGGTGATCCCCACCAGCGGACGGCCCGTCACAGCCGCTCGAATCCGCGGCGCCGCTCCCAGTCGGTCACCGCCGCGTCGAATGCGGTCAGTTCGACCCGGCCGGCGTGGCCGTAGTGGTGCACGACCTCCTTGCCGAAGGCGGCCGCGGCGATCCCGCTGGCCTCGAACAGGGCCACCGCGTCGCGCAGCGTGGCGGGCACCCGCGGGGAGTCGCCGGCGTAGGCGTTGCCGGTGAACTCCGGCTCCAGCTCCAGGCCCTGCTCGATCCCGTGCAGGCCGGCGGCGATCAGCGCGGCCACCGCCAGGTACGGGTTGACGTCACCGCCGGGGACCCGGTTCTCGAACCGCAGCGAGGAGCCGTGGCCGACCACCCGCAGCGCGCAGGTCCGGTTGTCCCGGCCCCAGGCGATCGCGGTCGGCGCGAAGCTGCCCGGCACGTACCGCTTGTACGAGTTGATCGTGGGCGCCAGCAGCAGCGCGAACTCGTTCAGGCAGGCCAGCTGGCCGGCCAGGAAGTGCTCCATGGTGCGGGAGAAGCCGTGCTGCCCGTCGCCGGCGAGCACCGGCGTGCCGTCGGCGGCGCGCAGGCTCAGGTGGATGTGGCAGGAGTTGCCCTCGCGCTCGTTGTACTTCGCCATGAAGGTCAGGCTGACCCCGTCCTGCGCGGCGATCTCCTTGGCGCCGGTCTTGTAGACCACGTGGTCGTCGCAGGTGACCAGCGCCTCGGCGTACTTGAAGGCGATCTCGTGCTGGCCCAGGTTGCACTCGCCCTTGGCCGACTCCACGGTCAGGCCGGCGCCGGCCATCTCGTTGCGCAGCCGGCGCAGCAGCGGCTCGATCCGGGCGGTGCCCAGGATCGAGTAGTCCACGTTGTACTGGTTGACCGGGGTGAGCCCGCGGTAGTCCTTGTCCCAGGCCTGCTCGTAGCTGTCCTTGAAGACGATGAACTCCAACTCGGTGCCCACGTAGGCGTGCCAGCCGTGCGCGGCGAGGCGGTCCAGCTGGCGGCGCAGGATCTGCCGGGGCGAGACGGCGACCGGGGTGCCGTCGTGCTGGGCCAGGTCGCACTGCACCATCGCGGTGCCGGGGTGCCAGGGGACCAGGCGCAGGGTGTCCAGGTCGGGCACCATCACCAGGTCGCCGTAGCCGCTCTCCCAGGAGGAGATCCGGTACCCCTCGACCGTGTTCATCTCCACGTCCACGGCCAGCAGGTAGCCGCAGCCCTCGGCGGCGTGCTCGACCACGTCGGTCAGGAAGTACTCGGCCGCCAGCCGCTTCCCCTGCAACCTGCCCTGCATGTCGGTGACCGCCAGCACCACGGTGTCGATGGTGCCTTCGGCGACCTGCGCACGGAGCTGATCTAGCGTCAGCCTGGCGCTGCTCATCGGTTCGTCTCCTTGCGGTCGGCGATGGGGTGGTGACGGTCAGCATCCTGCTGGACGCGCGGTCCGGTGAACCAGCGCCGCGCGGAGACCAGCCACCAGATTCCGGCGAAGCCGAGCACCACGGTGATGGCCACCGAGGTGTAGTTGAAGTTGCCCAAGGTGATCGGGCTGGTCGTGGGCAGCATGAAGAGCACCGTGATCAGCGCGGTCCAGCCGACCGCGACGATGCCGATCGGCCGGCTCCACCGGCCCAGGTGCCACGGACCGCGCTCGAACCGGTCGCCCTGGCGCAGGCGCAGGTACACCGGGATCACGTAGGAGAGGTAGAGGCCGATCACCGAGACCGAGGTGACCGCGGCGAAGGCGGTGGAGTTCCACAGGGCCGGCAGGCCGAACAGGAACGCGCCCACGGTGCCCAGCCAGATCGCGTTGGTCGGGGTCTGGGTGCGGGGGTCGATCCGGTGCCACAGCCGGGAGCCGGGCAGCGCACCGTCCCGCGAGAAGGCGTAGATCATCCGCGAGTTGGCGGTGACCGAGGCCATGCCGCAGAAGAACTGGGCACCGATCACGATCAGCAGCAGCGCCTCGGCCCCGCTGCTGCCGAGCGCGTCCAGGAAGATCTGGGCCGGCGGCACGTTGGTGGCGCTGCCCAACTCCCCGCTGTAGTCCTGGATCGCGAAGGTCAGCCCGAGCAGCAGCAGCCAGCCGGCCACCAGCGAGACGACGATCGAGTTGACGATCCCGCGCGGGCCGGACCGGGCCGCCCCCTGGGTCTCCTCGGTCATGTGCGCCGAGGCGTCGTACCCGGTCAGGGTGTACTGGGCGAGCAGCAGGCCGAGCAGCGCGACGTAGAACGAGCTGTGGAAGCCGGTGGTGTTGACGAACCTGCCGAAGACGAAGCCGGCCGAGGCGTGGTGGTGCGGGACCACGGCCAGCGCGCCGACGATCACCAGCACGCCGACCAGGTGCCACCAGACGCTGACCGCGTTGAACAGCGCCACCAGCCGCACCCCGAAGCTGTTCAGCAGCCCGTGCAGCAGCAGGATCACCGCGAAGATCTCCACCGTGTGGGGAGCGGTGGCCGCGAAGCCCCAGCGCAGGTCCAGCAGCGCGTTGGTGAAGGTGGCCGCGCCGTAGTCGACGCTGGCGGTGACGGCCACCTGGCCGAGGAAGTTGCACCAGCCGGTGACCCAGGAGGCCGCGGGCGCGTTGTGCCGGGCCAGCTTGGCGGCCCAGAAGTACAGGCCGCCGGCGGTCGGGTAGGCGGAGCAGATCTCGGCCATCGCCAGCCCCACGCAGAGCGTCATCAGACCGACCAGCGGCCAGCCCCAGGTGATCAGCGCGGGGCCGCCGGTGGCCATGCCGAAGCCGTAGAGGGTCAGGCAGCCGGAGAGGATGGAGACGATCGAGAAGGAGACGGCGAAGTTGGCGAAGCCGGACAGCGAGCGGGCCAGTTCCTGGGTGTAGCCGAGCTCCTGCAGGCGTTGTTCGTCGGCCGAAACAGACGCGGGCGCTGTCGGCAACAGACCGGGGTCAAGCTGGTCGGCGGGAGGGTGGTCGGACGTCATGCGGCACTCCTGGGGTTCGGTGGGGGATTCCGAAACCTGCGCCCACGGCATTGTGGTGCTCAATGGTCTGCTAACAGGCCATTGAACGCACCGCGCATGTTTCCGCCCCGCCCACCACCACGTCAAGACCCTGCCGCGAGCCGAACCTCGGTACGATTCCGCCCGTGGACCCGGCAGACGGCGTGGACTGGCAGGGCGGAGTGGACTGGCAGGGCGGCGCGATCTTCCGCCCCGTCCGGACCGGCAACGCCTTCGAGGAGACCGTGCAGCGGATCCTGGAGGCGGTCAAGCTCGGCGTCTTCGGCTACGGGGACCGGCTGCCGCCCGAGCGCGCACTGGCGGCCCGGCTCGGGGTAAGCCGGGAGACGCTGCGCGAGGCCCTGCACTCGCTGCAGGCGGCCGACTGCGTGGAGTCCCGCCGCGGCCGCTACGGCGGCACCTTCGTCACGTACCGCCAGCCCGCCCCCGACCTCGGCGAACTCCGGCGCGCGGTACAGGACATGGGCGCGGAGCTGGAGGACGCGCTGACCTACCGGCTGGTCCTGGAGACCGGCGCCGCCGAGCAGGCCGCGCGCCGCCCGCTGACCGAGGAGCAGCGCGAGCGGTTCACCCGGCACCTCACCGAGCTGGAGCAGGCCCCGCCCGCGGAGTACCGCCGGCTGGACTCCCGGTTCCACCTGGCGGTCGCCGAACTGACCGGCTCGCCGTCCCTGGCCGCCGGCGTGGCCGAGAGCCGGATGCGGCTCAACGACCTGCTCAACGCCATCCCGGTGCTCCCCCGCAACATCGACCACGCGGCCGTGCAGCACCGGGCGATGGCCGAGGCGATCCTGTCCGGCGACGTCCCGGCCGCCCGCCGCGCCACCGAGGAGCACCTGGAGGGCACCGCCGCGCTGCTGCGCGGCTTCCTCGGCTAGACCACCGGCCGCCGGTCCGGCCCCGGTCCGTCAGCGCTGCCCCTGCACCGCCGGCGCGGTGCTCACCGTCCCGTCGTCCGAGGAGTTCGCACTGCCGCCCACCGAGCCGCCGACGTCCGCGGCCAGGCCCAGCAGCAGGTAGGCCACCAGCAGCCCCTTGCCCGCACCGCTGAGCACCAGCGGCCGGGTCGCGGACTGCCGCTGCTCCGTGCCGCGCTCCTCGCCGAACAGGCCCTTGGGGTAGGCCGGGGTGAGCATCAGCGCGTAGGCGGTGAACCGCATCCGGAACCGCACCACGGCCGCCGTCGCCTCGAAGGCGGGGCGCGGCAGCCGGGCCGTGATCACCGTCCAGAGCCAGAGGAAGACGGCCAGCACCGCCCACCCGGCGCTCGCCAGGCCGCTGATCACCGCGGCCGGGAACATCAGCAGCAGCCGGAAGAGGACCGCGGCACGGTTCAGCGGCTCCTGCCGCAGCTCGATCCGCACCGGCCAGTCCCGCGGCTGGCGCAGCGAGAACGGCGGGTACCGGTCCGCCAACAGGGTCAGACTGACCATCACCCGGGTGTCGTAGCCGACGAATCCGGTCAGGTAGCGCGCGATGCCCGCCGGCAGCCGCCCCAGGAAGAGCGCCGCGAACCAGCCCGCCACCGCCGCGAAGAAGGCACCGATCCCGAGCACCCAGAGCACCACGAAGTGCGGGACCAGGATCAGCCAGCGCAGCAGCACGGTGAGCCGGCGCTGGCGCCCGTGCGCCGGCACGTCCAGCACGGGGAGGAACTCCGGCGGACCCGGCGGCTCCGGCATGCTCCAACCGCCCGCGCCGCCCGGACCCGCTGTCTGCGCCATCGCGCCGCTCCTCGCCGTTCGGGCGACCCACGCGCCCGTCTCCGCTCTGCGGCCACGCTGACAGCGCCACCGACCGGCCGCATCCCTGATGGTCCGTCCGGGCCACGGCACCCGGGGGGCTAATTGGAGTCTGAAATACCTATTGATAGAGTCGGAGCGTGCGCCTGACCAAGGGAACCGACATCGCCCTGCGCATCGCCATGCGACTGGCGGTGCTGCAGGACCAGACCCCGACCACCCGCGAGGTGGCCGCCGCGGTCCAGGTCCCGTACACGCACGCCGCCAAGGTGGTCAGCCGGCTCCAGCACCTCGGGGTGGTGGAGGCCCGGCGCGGCCACGGCGGCGGGCTCGCGCTGACCCGGGCCGGTCTGACCGGCTCGCTCGGCCAGCTGGTCAGGGACCTGGAGGGAGTGGGCGACCCGGTCGGCTGCGAGGACGACCCGCCCTGTCCGCTGCGCGCGGCCTGCCGGCTGCGCGGGGCACTGCGCACGGCCCAGGAGGCGTTCTACGCCGCCCTGGACCCGCTCTCCGTCGAGGACCTGGTGGCCGCCCCGACCGGCCCGGTCCTGCTCGGCCTGAGCACCCGCCCGGACTGAGCCGAACCCGCCCGGCCCCCGGGTACCTCCTCGCGCCCTGTAATACGAATCTCAGTTACCACTTCTTCGGGAGCCCCCATGCTGTCCGACACCGCCAGCAGCACCGTCCGCGCCACCCTCCCGGTGGTGGGCGCGCACCTCGGCGAGATCACCACCGCCTTCTACCGCCGCCTGTTCGCCGCCCACCCGGAGCTGCTGAGCGACCTGTTCAACCGCGGCAACCAGGCCAACGGCAGCCAGCAGCAGGCCCTGGCCGGCTCGATCGCCGGGTTCGCCACCGCGCTGCTGGCCCACCCCGACCGGCGCCCGGACGCGATGCTGGCGCGGATCGCGCACAAGCACACCGCGCTGGGCGTGCTCCCCGAGCAGTACCCCGTGGTCCACGAGCACCTGTTCGCCGCGATCGTCGAGGTGCTCGGCGAGGCGGTCACCCCGGAGGTCGCGGCCGCCTGGGACGAGGTGTACTGGCTGATGGCCAACGCGCTGATCGCCCTGGAGGCCGACCGCTACCGGCAGGCCGGCGTGGCGCCGGGCGACGTCTGGCGCGCGTACCGGGTGACCGGCCGGCGGCAGGAGACCGCCGACGTGGTGACCTTCCTGGTGCAGCCGGCCGACGGCGCCGGGCTGCCCGCCCAGCGGCCCGGCCAGTACGTCTCGGTCCAGGTCGAGCTCCCGGACGGCGCGCACCAGATCCGCCAGTACAGCCTCTCCGGCCGGGCCGACGACGCGCTCTGCTTCACCGTCAAGCGCGACGGAGAGGTCTCCGGCTTCCTGCACGACCACGCCACCGAAGGCACCGTGCTGCGGGTCGGCCTGCCGGCCGGCGACGTCGTGCTGGACGAGGCGGGCGAGCAGCCGGTGGTGCTGGTCTCGGCCGGGATCGGCTGCACGCCGATGATCGGGATGCTGGACCACCTGGCGGCGACCGGCGCGACCCGCCGGGTGATCGCGGTGCACGCCGACCGCTCCCCCGGGGCGCACGCGTTCCGGTCCGACCTGGCGCAGCTCACCGCCAAGCTCGCCGACGCCGAGGCCCACGTCTGGTACGAGCAGCCGGCCGACGCCGCCTGGCCGGCCGAGCGCACCGGCCTGATCGACCTGAGCACGCTGGACCTGCCCGCCGACGCCACCGCCTACCTCTGCGGCCCGCTCCCCTTCCTGCGCGCCGCCCGCACCCAGCTCCTGGCGGCCGGCCTGTCCCCGGCCGCCGTCCACTACGAGGTGTTCGGCCCGGACCTGTGGGTGGGCCAGGACTGACGGCACCCGGCCCGGGTCGGCGCGGCGCGCCGGCCCGGGCCGCGCTACTCCTCCTCGGCCACCCGGTACTCCGCGGCCAGCCAGCGCAGTTGGGCCACCCGGTCGCGGTGGAACTCCTCCTCGGCCTCGTCACCCGCGGCCTGGGCCCGGGCCCAGTGGGCGCGGGCCTCGGCGAGTTGGGCCCGCAGTTCCTGGGCGAACGACTCGCTCATCTCCACACCTTCAGCTGTTCGATTGCCGGGCCCCATCATCGCCACCCCGCCGAGCAGCACCAAATCCGCGCCGCGCCGCGGCTACTCCTCGGGGTCGCCGTCGCGGAACCCCACCCGGGCGTGCGACCCGTCGCACAGCGGCTTGTTGCGCGAGGCGCCGCACCGGCACAGGGCCACCCGGTTGCGCACCTCCAGCTCGCGGCCGTCGGTCAGCCGCACCGGCACCCGCCCGGTGAGCCAGAGCGGGCCGTCGGCGACCGCCGCCACCTCCACCGGCAGGTCCGGCTCGTTGTCCGGCGCGTCGGCGGCCAGTCGGTAGGTCAGCCGGCCGGACGGGCAGCGCTCCACCATCCCCATCGCCACCTCGCGCACCACCGAGTCCGCGGTCCGGGCCGTCATGTCCCAGACGTTCGCCGCGTGGTTCTCGCAGAACCCCGCGCCGACGCACAGCCGCGGGTAGTCCCGCACCTCGATCCCGGTGCCGCCCAGGCTGACCGCGTGCTCGTCGTACGGGCCGGCCGGCTCGGCGGCCTCGGTGCCGTCGAAGCCGGTCCGCCGGTGCGAGTCGTCGCAGTAGGGCTTGCTGGCGGACCGCCCGCACCGGCACAGCCGCACCGCCCCGTCCGCCCGCTCCGGGGCCGGCGGCAGCTCGCGCGGCGAGGCCCAGACCAGCGCCTCCCCCGCGGCCGAGCGGACCACCGCCTTGCGGGTGATCCGCACCGGCCCGCTCACCAGGTACGGCCCGTCCGCCGTCACCGCCACGCCCGGCTCCCGCTCACTGGTCACACCGAGCAGGCTAGGACGTGCGGCGGCCGCGACCTGCGGCGACGCGCCCGCGGCGGTCGGCTCAGCCCAGCCGGCGGCGGACCCAGACCACGGTGACGACGGCCAGGGCGGCGGCCAGGCCCAGGCAGAGTGCGGTCTCGACGGTCTGCAGCGGCCAGTAGTCCGCAGCCCGGTGCAGATCGGTGTACTCCGCCGCGTTCGCGTACTTGGCGTCGCACTGGGCCTGGTCCAGGGCGCCCCCGCACCCGTCGTAGGGCAGCCGGGTGCCGTCGGGCAGCACGAAGCCCTGCGCGAAGCCCCAGATGCTGTTGGGCAGTTCGGAGCGGGACACGAGGACCGTCTGCGAGCTCCACAGGTACGGCCGCAGCCAGGCCAGCCCGGTCTGCAGCAGGCCGACCAGCACCGCCGCGGCCGCCATGGCGGGCAGCGTGCGCCGCAGCACCGCCCCGGCCAGCGCCCCCACCGCCAGCGCCAGCAGCGCGGTGGCCACCAGGTCGGGGCCGCCGGTGCCGAAGAAGGTCCAGCTGTACCAGCTGATCCCGGAGACGTCGTTGGCCGACGGCTGCCACGCCCAGCGGAGCAGCAGCGCCAGCACCGCCGAGGCCGACCCGACCACCAGCCCGGCCGCCGCCAGCTTGGCCAGCACCCAGCGCCGCCGGGTGACTGACTGGGTCAGCACCAGCTTCCAGGTGCCGTGCTCCCACTCCTGGGCCAGCAGCGGCGCACCGACCCCCGCCCCCACCGCGACCGGGAGCAGCAACAGCAGTAGGCCGGCCAGCTTGAGCAGGTGCCCGTAGCTGTTGCGGAAGTCCATCACCGCCTGCTGGATCCCCGGTTCCTGACAGGCGGGGTCCAGGCTGATCATGGCGCAGCCGGCGATCCCGTGCGAACGGATGAAGTCCACCTCGCGCCCGTGCAGCCACACCGCCGCCACCGCGGCCACCAGCACCAGGGCCAGCAGGCCCCACGCCACCGCCCGCAGCTGACGCCACATCAGCCAGCCGAGCCCGCGCGGCGCGAACGGACGCCGCACCGGCGCCTCCAGTACGGCGGTCATCCGCCCACCTCCACCAGTTCCTCGACCCGGGCGTCCGCGGTCAGCAGCGCGGGCGCGTCCGGCGCCCGCAGGTGCCCGAGGACCAACTCCTCCAGACTCGGTGCCGACGCCTCCCAGGGCGGCGGCACCGCACCACCGGTGCGCACCAGGGCCGTCAGCTGCCGCCCCGCGGCGCGCTGTTCCACCACCAGGTGCCCGGCCGGCGGACCGGCCGGGTCGGCCGGACCGACCAGCACCCGGTGCGCGGCCAGCAACTCCTCGATGTCCCCGGCGAGCCGGACCCGGCCGCCGGCCAGCAGCACCAGGAAGTCGCAGGCCTCGGCCAGTTCGGCGATGACGTGCGAGGACATCAGCACCGTGGTGCCGTGCTCGGCCGCCTCCGCCATCAGCAGGCCCATCAGTTCGTGCCGGGCCAGCGGGTCCAGCTCCGCCATCGGCTCGTCCAGCAGCAGCAGACCGGGCCGCTTGCCGAGCGCCAGCGCGAGCGCCACCCGGGTGCGCTGGCCGCCGGAGAGCGACCCGATCCGGGCGCTCTCCGGGAACCCGCCGCGGGCCAGCACCTGCTCGGCCGCGGCCCGGTCCCAGCCGGGGTTCAGCTCCTGGCCCAGCCGCAGCGCCTCGGCCACGGTGAAGCCCGGGTACAGCGGCCGCTCCTGGGCCACGTAGGCCACCGACTGTCCCGCCGGCCGCACCAGCGTGCCCGCACCGGGCGTCAACAGCCCCGCCGCCAGGGCCAGCAGCGTGGACTTGCCCGCGCCGTTCGGACCGACCAGGGCGCAGATCCGCCCCGCCGGCAGTGCGAACGTGCAGTCGCGCAGCGCCCAGCCGCGCCGGTACCGCTTGCCCAGCCGGGTCACGGCGAGCGCGGTCCGCGGTTCACTCATCGTCGTCCTTTCCGGTGTCGCCGTTCCCGGCGAACTCCTGCTCCACCACCGAGGCCACCAGCGCCGCCACGTCCTCGCGACCGAGCCCGGCCTTGCGGGCCCGGGCGGCCCACCCGGCCAGCTCGGCCCGCAGGGGCGAGTCGGCCGCGCCCTCCTCCCGGGCCAGCGAGCGCAGCACGAAGGTGCCGAGCCCGGGTCGCGGGGCCACCAGGCCCTCGCGTTCCAGCTCGCGGTAGGCCTTGAGCACGGTGTTCGGGTTGATCGCGGTCGCCGCGACCACCTCACGGGCGGTCGGCAACTTGTCCCCCGGCAGCAGCAGACCGAGCCGCAGGGCGTGCTTGGTCTGCTGAACGATCTGCAGGTAGGTCGCCACCCCGCTGTGCCGGTCGATGCGGTAGTCCATCCTGCATCACCATTCCACTAAGGCATTAGTGGAATGGTGATGCAGGGCGGCCCCGGACGTCAAGCCGAGGCGGGACCGGCCGTCGGGCGGAGGAGGAGGGGAGGAGTGCCGCGGTGGACCGGGTCCGGGGGGACCAACGGAACGGCGGACCGGTCGGGCACCCCCGACCC
>NZ_JBHYKG010000227.1:0-14070 GCF_042741245.1 Kitasatospora sp. NPDC058965 | reverse complement strand
GGCGGGCGACAGCAGTGGCCCGCCTGCGCCTTCTCGCCACCCGGTCCGGGCTCCTGGACCGGGGCCTTCGAATTCACCTTCCGCACCCCCGGCACCCCGGTGCGACGCGTCCGCGCGTCCGCCGGCTCCCGGGGTGCGCCCGCACACCCATGGATGGACCATGTCGGCTTTCCTGTCCGGCCGCACTGCCCTCGTCACCGGCGCATCCTCCGGCATCGGCTGGGAGACCGCCCGGCTGCTCGCCGAGCAGGGGGCCACCGTCATCGTGCACGCCCGCACCGCCGAGGAGGGCGAGCAGGCCGTCGAGCGGCTGGTCGCCCGGGGCGCCGCGCGGGAGCAACTGCGCACGATCGCCGCCGACTTCACCCGACTGTCCGCCGTGGAGCAGCTCGCGGACAGCGTCGCCCGCACGGCGCCCGTGCTGCACCTGCTGGTCAACAACGCGGCGGTGATGGCCCCCGAGCGGTGCACGCTGACCGACGACGGGGTGGAGGTCTCCTTCCAGGTCAACTTCCTCGCGGCCCACCTGCTCGCCAAGCGGCTGCAGGGCCAGCTGGCGGCGGCCGGGGACGCCCGGATCGTCAACGTCTCCTCCTCGCTGCACCGCACCGCGTCGATGAACTGGAGCGACCCCAACCGGACCAAGAAGTACTCCCGGGTCGCCGCCTACGCCCAGTCCCAGCTGGCCCTGAGCATGGCCGCGGGCTCCATGGCGCCGGAGGGCTCCGGGATCACCTCGGTGAGTGTCAACCCCGGCCTGTGCGACACCGCGCTGCTCCCGCTCTACGGGCGGGTCGGCGCGCCGCCGGCCGAGGGCGCGGCGGCCGTCGTGCGGCTGTGCCTGCCGACGGTGGCGCCGGCCAACGGCGAGTACTACGACGGCGGGGACATCGCGCCCACCGCGGTCGCCGTGCACGAGGAGCGCTCGCAGCGCCGCCTCGCCAAGCTCGCCGACCTGCTGACCACCGCGCAGGCCTGACCGGCACCGGATCGGAGGAGAGCCGTGTCCAAGCGCGCCCGGAAGAAGAAGGCCCGCCGCAAGAAGAAGGCGAGCCACGGCCGCACGCCGGCCTGACGATCGCCCCGTGAACGGCCCGGCGCCGCGTGCCACCGGTGCCGGGCCCCTGTCGTCGAAGCCCCGAGTCCGCACCGGAAGAGCCGGACCCGGGGCTTCGGCATGCCCGGACACCGGGAGCGGCACCGCGCCGGGGCGCGGTCCGACCGGGCCCACATCTCGGGCGCATCACGGCGGTATCAGGGTCGCGTCAACGTTGCGGGAGCACCCGTATGGAGGGTGTCAGGAAACGCTGACGCGCGGAGAACGGCTGGTTGGCTGCAGTTGCCGGTCTTCCACCGGTGCCGACGGGATCCGCTGGACCCCGTGGCCAATGTCCCTGAACCAGTTGGTGGAGCCAATGTTGGATCTCGTCTTCGTCGGCATCACGGTCGCCGTGTTCGCCGTCCTGGCCCTGATCGCCAAGGGGGTGGAGAAGCTGTGAGCGCCGAGAACATCGCAGGTCTCATCGTTGCCGTTGCGCTGATCGGTTACCTGGTCGTAGCGCTGATCTACCCGGAGAAGTTCTGACATGAGCTCCACTCTCGCTGGGTGGCTGCAGGTGCTCGCGCTGGTCGGCGCGCTCGCCCTGTGCTACCGCCCGCTGGGCGACTACATCGCCCACCTCCTCACCTCCGCCAAGCACCTGAGAGCCGAACGCGGCCTCTACAAGGTGATCGGCGTCGACGGTGACGCCGATCAACGGTGGACGGCCTACCTGCGCTCGGTGCTGGCCTTCTCCGCGGTGTCGGTGCTGTTCCTCTACCTGTTCCTGCGGGTGCAGAACCACCTGATGCTCTCGCTCGGGTTCAAGGCGGTGAACCCGCACGGCGCGTGGAACACCGCGATCTCCTTCGTGACGAACACGAACTGGCAGGACTACGGCGGCGAGGCCACGCTGGGTCACACCGTGCAGATGGCTGGCCTGGCGGTGCAGAACTTCGTCTCGGCCGCGGTGGGCATCGCGGTGGTCGCCACGCTGATCCGCGGCTTCACCCGCAGTAAGACGGACCGGGTCGGCAATTTCTGGGTCGACCTGACCCGGATCTGCCTGCGCCTGCTGCTGCCGCTGTCGATCGTCTTCGCGCTGGTCCTGGTGGCCAACGGCGTGATCCAGAACTTCCACGGCTTCCACGACGTGGCCACCCTGGGCGGCGACACGCAGTCGATCCCCGGCGGGCCGGTGGCCTCGCAGGAGGTGATCAAGGAGCTGGGCACCAACGGCGGCGGCTTCTTCAACGCCAACTCGGCCCACCCGTTCGAGAACCCCACCGGCTTCACCAACTGGCTGGAGATCTTCCTGCTGCTGGTGATCCCGTTCGCGCTGCCGCGCACCTTCGGCAGGATGATCGGCGACAACCGCCAGGGCTACGCGATCGTCACCGTGATGGGCCTGTTCTGGGCCGCCTCGGTGTCGCTCATGACGTTCTTCGAGACCCACCCGGCCGGCACCGCCCTGAAGGCCGCGGGCGGCGCGATGGAGGGCAAGGAAGTCCGGTTCGGCCTGTGGGGGAGCAGTCTGTTCGCCTCCTCCACGACGCTGACCTCCACCGGTGCGGTGGATGCGGCGCACGACTCGCTCACCCCGGGCGGCGGTGGTGTCGCCCTGTTCGACATGATGCTCGGCGAGATCGCGCCCGGCGGTACCGGCTCGGGTCTCTACGGCATGCTGATCCTGGCGATCGTGGCGGTCTTCGTGGCCGGCCTGATGGTCGGGCGCACCCCCGAGTACCTGGGCAAGAAGCTCGGCGGGCGGGAGATGAAGTTCGCCTCGCTGTACATCCTCACCACCCCGGCGATCGTGCTGGTCGGCACGGGTGTGGCGATGGCGTTGGGCGGTGAGCGGGCGAACATGGAGAACACCGGTCCGCACGGCTTCTCCGAGGTCCTGTACGCCTTCACCTCGGCCGCGAACAACAACGGCTCCGCGTTCGGCGGCCTGACGGTGACCTCGCCGTGGTGGGACACCGCACTGGGGCTGGCGATGGTCTTCGGCCGGTTCCTGCCGATCGTCTTCGTCCTCGCCCTGGCCGGCTCCCTCGCCAAGCAGCAGCCGGTGCCCGCCTCGGCCGGCACGCTGCCCACCCACAAGCCGCTGTTCGTCGGTCTGCTGTCGGGCGTCGTCCTGATCGTCGTCGGCCTCACCTACTTCCCGGCCCTGGCTCTGGGGCCGATCGCGGAAGGTCTGCACTGATGTCCACCACTCTTACTCCTTCCCCGACCGAGCAGGCAGCCTCGGCGCCGCACAGAGTGTCCGGCGGCCTGCTCGACCCCAAGTTGATCGTGGCCTCGCTTCCCGACGCGGTGAAGAAGCTCGACCCGCGGGTCATGGTCAAGAACCCGGTCATGTTCGTGGTCGAGGTCGGCTCGGTGGTCACCACCGTGTCCGCGATCGCCAAGCCCTCGGTGTTCGCGTGGGCGATCACCGTGTGGCTGTGGCTGACCGTGGTCTTCGCCAACCTGGCCGAGGCGGTGGCCGAGGGTCGCGGCAAGGCGCAGGCCGACACGCTGCGCAAGGCCAAGACCGAGTCGGTGGCCCGACGCCTCGTCAACTGGCCCGCCTCGCAGGCCGAGGAGGAGGTGCCGGGTACGGCGTTGCGCCTCGGTGACCACGTGGTGGTCGAGGCCGGCCAGGTCATCCCCGGCGACGGCGACGTGGTCGAGGGCGTCGCGTCGGTGGACGAGTCGGCGATCACCGGCGAGTCCGCGCCGGTGATCCGCGAGTCGGGCGGCGACCGCAGCGCCGTCACCGGCGGCACCAAGGTGCTCTCCGACCGGATCGTGGTGCGGATCGCCACCGAGCCCGGCAAGTCCTTCATCGACCGCATGATCGCCCTGGTCGAGGGCGCGGCGCGGCAGAAGACGCCGAACGAGATCGCGCTCAACATCCTGCTCGCCTCGCTCACCATCGTGTTCCTGGTCGCGGTCGTGACCCTGCAGCCGATGGCGATCTACGCCGGCGCACCGCAGACGATGGTGGTGCTGGTGGCGTTGATCGTGGCGCTGATCCCGACCACGATCGGGGCGCTGCTCTCGGCGATCGGCATCGCGGGCATGGACCGGCTGGTGCAGCGCAACGTGCTGGCGATGTCGGGGCGCGCCGTCGAGGCGGCCGGCGATGTGAACACCCTGCTGCTGGACAAGACCGGCACCATCACCCTGGGCAACCGCCAGGCCGCCGAGTTCCAGCCCGCCCAGGGCGTGTCGAAGGACGAACTGGCCGACGCCGCCCAGTTGTCCAGCCTCGCGGACGAGACTCCGGAGGGTCGCTCGATCGTCGTCCTCGCCAAGACCGAGTACGGTCTGCGGGCCCGGGAGCAGGGCGAGTTGGCGCACGCGACGTGGGTGCCGTTCACCGCCCAGACCCGGATGTCCGGGGTGGACCTGGCGGAGGCCGACGGCCTGCACCAGGTGCGCAAGGGAGCGGCCGGGTCCGTGTCGAACTGGGTTGCGGAGAACGGTGGTTCGGTCGGCGCCGATGTCGCGCAGCTGGTCGACGGGATCTCGGCGGCCGGCGGCACCCCGCTGGTCGTCGCGACCAAGGTCGCCGACGCCCCGGCCCGGGTCCTGGGGGTCATCTACCTCAAGGACGTGGTGAAGGAGGGCATGCGGGAGCGGTTCGACGAGCTGCGCCGGATGGGCATCAAGACCGTCATGATCACGGGCGACAACCCGCTGACTGCCAAGGCGATCGCGGACGAGGCCGGCGTGGACGACTTCCTCGCCGAGGCCACCCCCGAGGACAAGATGGCCCTGATCAAGAAGGAGCAGCAGGGCGGCAAGCTGGTCGCGATGACCGGCGACGGCACCAACGACGCCCCGGCGCTGGCCCAGGCCGACGTGGGCGTGGCGATGAACACCGGCACCATGGCGGCCAAGGAGGCCGGCAACATGGTCGACCTGGACTCCAACCCCACCAAGCTGATCGAGATCGTCGAGATCGGCAAGCAGCTCCTGATCACCCGGGGTGCGTTGACCACGTTCTCGATCGCCAACGACGTGGCGAAGTACTTCGCCATCATCCCGGCGATGTTCGCCAGCGTGTACCCGGGCCTGAAGCACCTGAACATCATGGGCCTGCACAGCCCGACCTCCGCGATCACCTCGGCGATCGTGTTCAACGCCCTGGTCATCGTCGGCCTCATCCCGCTCGCCCTGCGGGGCGTCAAGTACCGGCCGGCCAACGCCAGTTCCCTGCTGGCCCGGAACATCGGCGTGTACGGCATCGGCGGACTGATCGTGCCGTTCGTCGGCATCAAGGCGATCGACCTGATCGTCCAGTTCATCCCCGGCCTGCGCTGAGCCGAGAGAAGAGAAGACCCATGTCCATCCTGCGCACCCACTGGACCGCGCTGCGACTGCTGCTGGTGCTGACCGTCGTGCTCGGCATCGCCTACCCGCTGCTGGTCACCGGCCTGAGCCAACTCGCCTTCGCCGACAAGGCCAACGGCTCGATCGTCCAGGCGGACGGCAAGGAGGTCGGCTCCAGCCTGCTGGGCCAGAACTACAACCTGCCCAAGCAGAACCCGAACGACCCCAACGAGCAGGCCCAGCCGGACCCCAAGTGGTTCCAGCCGCGCCCCTCGGCCGCGAACTACGACCCGCACCTGTCCGCGGCCAGCAACTACGGGCCGAACGACGAGGGCCTGACCAAGACGGTCAACGACCGGCGCGCGGCCGTCGCCGCCTTCGACGGCGTGGACCCGGCCACCGTGCCGGCCGACGCCCTGACCGCCTCCGGCTCCGGCCTCGACCCGCACATCTCGGTGGCCTACGCCAAGGAGCAGGTCGCCCGGGTCGCCAAGACCCGCGGCCTGTCCACCGACACCGTCGACCGGCTGGTCGCCACGTACACCGAGGGCCGCTCGCTCGGCTTCCTCGGCGACGCAGGCGTCAACGTCGTCCTCCTCAACACAGCACTGAGCGAGCAGAAGTGACGACGCCACATCCGTCACGCGCATGACCGCACCGACCCGGGCACCAGGGGACCCCCCGCGCCCGGGTCGGTTGCGCCGTGCGGGGCCGGCCCGCGGCTCCGCACCAGCAGCAGTTCCTCCTCATGTCCGGCCTCTCTCGCAGGAAAGAGCAGCGCCCATGTCCCGTGACCTCACGCCCGGCTCGCTGAAGCGCCGGGGGCGGCTGAGGGTCTACCTCGGTTCGGCCCCCGGCGTCGGCAAGACCTACCGGATGCTCGACGAGGCGCACCGCAGACATGACCGCGGCACGGACGTGGTGGTCGGCTTCATCGAGTGCCACGGCCGCCGGCACACCGAGAACCAGCTGCAGGGACTCGAGGTGGTGCCGCGGCTGAGCCGGCGCTACCGGGACACCGACTTCCCCGAGATGGACCTGGACGCGATCCTCGCCCGGCGCCCCCAACTGGTGCTGGTCGACGAGCTCGCCCACACCAACATCCCCGGCGGTCGGCACGGCAAGCGGTGGCAGGACGTCGAGGAACTCCTGGAAGCGGGGATCGACGTCATCACCACCGTCAACGTCCAGCACCTGGAGTCGCTGAACGACGTGGTCCAGAAGATCACCGGAATTCCCCAGCGCGAGACCGTCCCCGACGAGGTCGTCCGGCAGGCCGACCAGATCGAACTCGTCGACATGGCACCGCAGGCGCTGCGCCGACGGATGGCGCACGGCAACGTCTACAAGGCGGAGAAGGTGGACGCAGCACTCTCCAACTACTTCCGGGTCGGCAACCTGACCGCCCTGCGCGAACTGGCCCTGCTCTGGGTGGCCGGCCGGGTCGACGAGGGCCTGCGCGACTACCGGGCAACCCACAACATCGACCGGGTCTGGGAGACCCGGGAACGCGTCGTCGTCGCCCTCACCGGCGGCCCCGAGGGCGAGACCATCATCCGCCGCGCCGCCCGGATCGCCGACCGCACCGCGGGTGGCGAGCTGCTGGCCGTCCACGTGACCAAGAGCGACGGTCTGGCCGGTGCCTCCCCGGGGGCGCTGGCCCAGCAGCGTCAGCTCGTCGAGGCCCTCGGCGGCAGCTACCACGTGGTGGTCGGGGACGACGTACCCAGCGCGCTGCTGGCGTTCGCCCGCGCGCACGACGCCACCCAGCTGGTGCTGGGCACCAGCCGGCGTGGCCGGTTCGCCCGGTTCCTCACCGGTCCGGGCAACGGGCAGACCACCATCGACCTGTCCGAGGACATCGACGTCCACATGGTCACCCACGAGTTCACCGGCCGCGGCCGGCTGCCCTCGCTGGGCCGGCGGCACTCGCGGCGGCGCACCGTGGCCGGGTACTCGGCGGGCCTGGTGCTGCCCGCGCTGCTCACCCTGGTGCTGTCCCAGCTGCAGCACGGGGTCAACCTGACCACCACCGCGCTGATCTTCCAACTCGGAGTCGTGGCTGTGGCGTTGTTGGGCGGTGTGGTCTCCGCACTGCTGGCTTCGGTGATCGCCTCGCTGCTGCTGAACTACTACTTCATCCCGCCGATCCACACCTTCACCATCGCCGAGCCGAACAACGTGATAGCGCTGCTGGTCTTCGCCACCGTCGCGCTCACCGTCTCCTCGGTGGTGGACCGCGCCTCGCAGCTGGCCGCCCGCGGCGCCCGCGCCACCGCCGAGGCCGAGACCCTCTCCACCCTGGCCGGCAGCGTGCTGCGCGGAGCGGACGCCGTGCCCGCACTGCTGGACAAGACCCGCACCGCGTTCGGCATGGACTCGGTCGCCCTGCTCGACCGCGCGAGCGGCGAGGTCACCGCCCGCAGCGACTCCGACGGGGAGCCCGCAGCCGACCGCGTGGTCTCGGAAGTCCCCGTCAACGCCCGGGCCGTACTGGTCCTCGCCGGCCGGCGGTTGCCCGCCGCGGACCAGCGGGTGCTGACCGCGTTCGCCGGCCACCTCGCGGCAGCGCTGGAGCGCGACCGGCTCGCCACGGTGGCCGCCGAGATCGAGCCGATCAAGGCCGCCGACAAGATGCGCACCGCGCTGCTCGCCGCCGTCAGCCACGACCTGCGCACCCCGCTGGCCGCCGCGCTCGCCTCGATCGGCTCGCTGCGCAGCCCCGACGTCGAGTTCTCGCCCGAGGACCGGGCCGAACTGCTCGGCATGGCCGACGAGTCGCTGGTCAAGCTGACCCGGCTGGTGGACAACCTGCTCGACATGAGCCGTCTGCAGGCCGGCGCCCTCACCCTCCACCTCGCACCCACCGAGCTGTCCACCGTCCTGGTGAGCGCGATGGAGTCGCTCGCCCAGCCCGACGCCCCGGTGCAGCCGCTGGACCTGGACACGGTGCCGCCCGTGTTGGTCGACCCACCCCTGCTGGAGCGGGTGCTGGCCAACGTGATCACCAACGCGCTGCGCCACAACGCCCCCGGCGCCCCCGTGCTGGTCGCCGCCAGCCAGCACCAGGGCCGGGTGGAGGTGCGGGTCGTCGACCACGGTCCCGGGATCGCCCCGGAGGACCGCGAACGGGTCTTCCTGCCGTTCCAGCGCCTGGGCGACAGCGACAACACCACCGGCCTGGGCCTGGGCCTCGCGCTCTCCCGGGGGTTGGCGGAGGCGATGGGCGGCACCCTGGACGTCGAGGAGACTCCCGGCGGTGGCACCACCATGCTCCTGGTCCTCCCCGCTGCCCCGGACGCGGACGCGGAGGAGGCCGAGGACGAGGACGCGGACGAGGACGCGCACGAGGAGACGGGGGCGTGAGCCACATCCTGGTGGTGGAGGACGAACCCGGGATGCTGCGGAGCCTGCGGATCAACTTCCACGCCCGGCGCTACAACGTGCTGACCGCCAGCACCGGGCAGCAGGCCCTGGACGCCGTCAGCACGGCCACGCCCGACGCCGTCGTCCTCGACCTGGGCCTGCCGGACTTCGACGGCATGGACATCATCCGCGGCCTGCGCTCCACACTGGCGGCGCCGATCATCGTGCTCTCCGGCCGCAACGGCCTGACGGACAAGATCGGCGCCCTCGACGCCGGCGCCGACGACTACCTCACCAAGCCGTTCGAGATGGACGAGCTCTTCGCCCGCCTGCGCGCCGTCCTGCGGCGCGTGGCCGCCTCCCTCGGACCGCCGCCGACCGTGGTGATCGGCGAGAACACCGTCGACATCGCGGCGAGCACGATCAGCGGAGCACGGGGAACGGTCCGGCTCACCCCCACCGAGTGGAAGATCCTGCGCCTGCTGCTGGCCGCCCCCGGACGCCTGGTGACCGGCCAGCAGATCCTGCGCGAGGTCTGGGGACCCGAGCACGAGCAGCACGGCAACTACCTGCGGGTCTACTTCGCCACCCTGCGCAGGAAATTGGAAGCCGACCCGGGAAACCCGCGGCACCTGGTCACGGAACCCCGGGCCGGCTACCGGTACCAGCCGTGACTACTTGAGAAGCCTGAACCCCGGTTGCGCAGCCCAGGCACGCAAGAATTCCGCCGTGCCGAGGACGTTCGGCACGGGGCCGTCCGTCATCGCGAGCACACCCGGGAGTCCGGCCACGACGGCCACCTGGTCATCGAGGAGTTCAGCGTTGGCCACCCCGCCGACCACCTCCATGACGGATGCGGTCAGCAGGGCGGTGGCGAGGTGATCGATCGGGCTGTTGCACCCGGCGATGATGTCGACCGCGTGTGTCGGGCTGAAGCCGATGAGGGGTTCCAGGTCGGGGCCGTCCGTGTGCTCGGCCTCGAAGGTCTTCTCGTCCCCGATGCCGGGACCCATGACGTACACCAGAAAGGGCCGGCGACCGTCGACACCACCCGGGACGGCGGCACCGAGTCGGTCGGCGAACACGTTGAGGTCGTAGCCGCCGGGGCGCTTCTCCTCGAACCAGGCCGACGACCCCAGCAGGAAGGCCCGGAGCCGCTCGACGACCGCGGGCGGGACCGCCTCGGCCAACTCGATCACCACTACTGGACCAGCCACGGCAGGAGCATAGTGCGGCCCACCCCCGCCGAGCGGGCGACGGCGTCAGGCCCGGGGCTCGTCGCGCCCGTCGTGCGGGGCGAAGATCTTGAACGCGGCTTCCTCGGTGGCCCGCGCGTTGAGGCAGTAGTCCGCCCATTCCGCTGCCTGCTCGAAGGTGGAGTCGTGCGAGATCCGCGCGGCGGCGGCCTCGACGTCGAAGAGGGTGGACCGGAGTTGGACGCCCGGGCCCAGCAGGGCCCAGTGGGCGCCGGGCCGGCCGTAGGGCATGCCCACGCTTCCCGGGTTGACGACCAGTCTGCCGGCGGCCAGCCGGGTGTAGGGCATGTGGGTGTGTCCGCACACCACCGTGCTGACCGCCTCGTCCACCTCGCCGAGGACCTCGCCCCATCGCTCCAGGCCGGAGTCGACGAGCACCACTTCCTCGTCGTCGCGAGGGGTGGCGTGACAGAACAGCACCTCACCGAGGCCACGGACCTGACGGGTGAGCGAGGTCGGCAGGGCCTCCAGCAGGTCGACCTGGTCGTCGCGCAGCCGCTCCGCGGCCGAAGGGCCGATCGGGTCCGGGATCGACGTGCGCAGTCCCCGGCGGTACTCGACCAGTTCACGATCGGCATTGCCGCGGATCCAGGCCGCCCGGTCGCCGAGTCCGACCAGCAGATCGAGCACCTGCACCGGCTGCGGACCGCAGGCGATGTCGCCGGTGAGCACGATCAGATCGGCGTCCCGGACGTCGGGTTCGGCCAGGACCGCCTCCAGCGCGGGCAGCACACCGTGGATGTCGGAGAGGACTGCGACTCGGTTCAGCATGACGACCACTATTCAGTACGCCGTCGCCCTCGGGCAGGAGGTACGCGGAGATCGACCTGCTCACTACGAACGAACGATGTCGCGGCGCGTGTCGACGAAGAACGGGGGCCGGGACCCGTGACTGATCGGGCGAGCCGGGGCAGGGTGCTCAGTCCGTGGCGGCGAGGGAGTCGGAGGCGGTGGGGGAGGGTGACGTGGCGGGGGAGGCCGACGGGGCCGTGGGGGAGGCGGTGGGCGCAGTGGTGTCGGGGGGCGAGGCGGTCGGGATGTCGCTCGCGGCGGCGGAGGCTGCCGAGGCGGCGGGGACCGGGGCGGGGAAGGTCGCGGGCGGCGGCAGGGGGGTGCCGGCGGAGTTGACCGCGGCCAGCACCACTCCGGCCAGGGCGACCGCGACCAGTCCGCCGATCAGGGCGGCGGCGGAGTAGGCGAGCGCGCGTCGGCGGCCGGAGGGCTGCCGGGTCCGGCCGTTGCGGGTCCGGCCGTGTCCCGACGGCTCGGCGGTGTCCGGCGGGGTCGCGGCAGCCGCTTCTGACATCAGTTCTCCTCTGCGGACCGGCCCGCGGGCCGCGCACGGGGACGTGCGCGATCCGGAGGGCAGGGCGGGAGGTACGGCGCGACGGGTTCCTGCCCGTTGCCGGGGGGCCGTGGTCGCGTGGGCTTTCCCGAGTAGGACCCTACCAGTGGGTCACATGAGGAGCGATCAGGTGATCCGGCGAGAATGCGACGGCGGGTCATTCGCGGGCGGATTCGGTCGGAAAGAGTTCGTCAGCTTTATTGAATGTGACATTGCGCTGTCGAATGCCCGCAGCAGGCCGGTCCGGTGGGCACCGGCGGTCCCCGCGGCGGCCCGCCGCCGGCGGTGCCGCCAGCGCCGGCGCAGACCGCGGCGCGGCTCGGCGGCCGCCAGGCCGAGGCTGACCTCCACCAGCGCCCCGCCCAGCTCGCTGCGCAGGATCCGCAGTTGTCCCCGGGTCGACTCGGCCGCGCTGCGGGCGATGTCCAGGCCGAGCCCGGTGGAGCCGCCGCTGCTGACGCCCCGGGACAGCGCACCGGCCGGGTCGGCGATCCCCGGACCGCCGTCCTCCACCGTCAGCACCACGCTCTGCGCGGTGCGCCGCACGCTCACCGCGAAGCCGGTGCCCTCGGGCGTGTGCCGGAAGACGTTGCCGACCAGCGAGTCGACCACCGCCGCCAGCTCCTCCTCCGGCAGCCGGACCGCGGTCGGCTCGTCGGTGGCCTCGAAGGTGCAGGCACGCCCCTGCTGCTCGGCCAGCACCGACCAGAACCCCACCCGGTGCCGGGCCAGTTCGGCGGCCTGGCAGGACTCGCCGTCCGTCCCGGCGCCGCGCAGGGCTTCCGCGCCGGCGCCCGCCGGGCGGGCGGCCAGCGGGGCGCGGGCGGTCACGATGATGGAGTCCAGCTCCGACTCCAGCTGGCCGATCGCCGCCGTCAGCCGCGGCGATCCCGGCACCGGGCCGATCCGCTCGGCGGTCAGCCGCAGGGCGGTCAGCGGTGTGCGCAGCCGGTGCGACAGGTCGGCGATCAGTTCGCGTTCGGTCGCGAGCAGTTGCCGGACCCGATCGGCCATGAGGTTGAACGCCAGGCCCGCCTCGTACAGCTCCACCGGCCCGGCCGGCACCACCCGGGCGTCCAGGTTGCCGGCCCCCAGCGCGCAGGACGCCTCGGAGAGCCGGCGGGAGGCCCGGACCACCCGGGCGCCGAGGCGGTCGGCCACCACCACCGAGCCGCCGACCAGGGCGGCGGCGAGCAGGCCCATCACCGTCCAGGCCCGGGTCACCCCGCGGTCCAGCTCGGCCTGCGGCACGAACTCCTCGACCACGGCGACCCGGTCGGCGGTGAGCACCACCGGCTGGAGGTACTCCGAGCCGCCGGCCACCGCACCGGACACCGGCTCGCGGCCGGCCAGCGCGCGGTTCAGCAGCTCCGCGGGAGCGTGCCCGGCGCCGATCAGCTCGCCGTCCGGCATCTGCACGGCCAGCCGGTCCGCCGTGTCCGGGCGGCTCACCGCCTGCTGGAGCTCGGTCAGGTCGGTGGACAGCGCGACCAGCGGGACCACCGCGGTGGCGCGCTGTTCGGCGGCCAGCGCCGCCTGGGTGTGCACCTGGGTGCGCAGCAGCAGGGCCAGCGGGACCAGGAAGGAGACGGCCACGATGGTGGTCGCCACCAGCGCGACCATGGCCAGGGTGGCTCTCACCGCGGTGCCACCAGCTTCACCCCGACACCGCGCACGGTGTGCAGGTAGCGCGGTCGGGAGGCCGGTTCGCCGAGCTTGCGCCGCAGGCAGGACAGGTGGACGTCCACGGTCTGCTCGTCCACGTACGGCAGCCGCCACACCTCGGCGAGCAGCTCGCGCTTGGAGACCACCCGGCCGAGGTTGCGGGCCAGGAACTCCAGCAGGTCGAACTCCCGCCGGGTCAGCGCGATCTCACGGCCGGCCAGGTGCACGGTGCGGGCCGCCGGATCGATCCGCAGTTCACCGGCGAGGAGCGGCGGGACCCGGCCGGCCGACCAGCCCGGGGCACCGCCCGGCGCACCGCCCGGCGGCCGACCACCGCCCGCCGCCGCACCGCCCGGGCCGGCGGCGCCGTCCGGCAGCAGCGGCCGGCCGCCGCTGCGGCGCAGCACGGCGGAGAGCCGGGCGATCAGCTGGCCGCCGGAGAAGGGCTTGACCAGGTAGTCGTCGGCCCCCGCGTTCAGCAGCTTGATCACCTCGGCGTCGTCGTCGCGCGCCGTGGCGACCACCACCGGGACCTGCGACAGGCCGCGGATCATCCGCAGCGCGTCGGCGCCGTCCAGGTCGGGCAGCCCCAGGTCGAGCACGACGGCGTCCGGCCGCCACTGGGTGATCTCGCGCAGCGCGCCGAAGCCGTCGGGGGAACTGCGCACCAGGAGACCGTGGCTCGTCAGGATCTCTATCAGGGACGAGCGGATCGTGGGGTCGTCTTCGACGACGAGGACGGACGTCATGGCGGACACCGTAGCCGAGTCGTCGAGCACCTCAAGTACCTCTCCCGCAGTGGTCGGACAAGTGCCTCAGCGGACCGGGTGGACCGCGTCGGTGGCCTGGACGCCGCCGCCCGCCGGTGCCGGCAGCCGGCCCGGCGGCATCGGCGGTGCGGTCAGCAGGACGTGCAGGTACAGGCCGCCGGCGGCGAGCACCACGGTGGCGATCACCGGCCAGCGCACGCCGAACCGGGCCGGCAGGGCGAGCAGTTCGGTCAGCATCCCGCGGCGCAGCCGCAGCCCGGCCCGGGCCCGCGCGCCGGACCCGGACCGCGGGCCGCGCCGGCG